>JANZZA010000158.1 GCA_026419655.1 Armatimonadota bacterium
CGGGTCTGGTGGTACATCTGTTGCGGGCCTCGCGCCCCCTTCCTGGGCGAATTCATTGACCATCCGCACACTGACATGAGGGCCTGGCCCTGGGCCACCTGGAAATGGCGCGTCGAAGGTTGCCTCATCTGGACGACGACCTGGTGGACCGTCTGGAGCCTCTTCGGCGACAAATACCAAAACCCCTGGGAAGACCCGATGTCCTACACGGACGGCTCGAAGCCCGGTGCCGTGGGTTACTGGGGCAATGGCGATGGCCGGTTTCTCTACCCACCCAACCGTAAGGGACATGAAGACAGGGAAACCAAATATATCCAGGGGCCCGTGGATTCGTACCGCTGGGAGCTATTCCGCGACGGCATAGACGACTACGAATACCTCTGGCTGCTGCGCGAGCTAATCCAGAAAGGCAAGGGCAGCGCGGCTGCACGTCGCGAAGCAACAAAGCTACTCGATATTCCCACCAGCATTGTCGGCCCGGAAACCTGGCAATATAACCACAAGCCAACAGCCATACTGGAGCACCGCCGGCGCGTCGCCGAAGCAATAGAGAAACTTCTGCGGTAACGAATCACCGTGGTGGGCATAGCGGCGAGAGCCAAAAGCGTGGGCGGCGAGGCAAACTTCGGGTGACTTGCCGCGCGGCGCATAGCCGTGGTCCGCGGGGCCGCCAGTGCGAAGCCATAGCCCGAAGAAAAAGCGCACGGCGACTGGAAAGGTCACGCCGTAAGGAGCTGAGACTGTGCCCAAGGTCGCAGACCTGACCGTGCCCGTGGTACGCCTGACACCGGACGACGGACAGTACTTTTTTGGCTACTACGATGTGCCAGCCGCCGACGAGAAAGGGCGGCATTTGTGCCATAAGGTAGCTTTCCGCGACCGTTTCCCGACGCCTGAAGACGTGGCGCTCCTTGGCTATGTTCGACTGCCAGAGCCGGGGCAAAAAGACCGACCTACCGAGCCAGGAAATTTTGCAATCTTTGGCGAGACCAAAGCCTGGAACTTTCAGCAAGGCTCAATGCTGCAGTGGCTCGGCGGCCAGCCCGACACGTGCATCTACAACATTTTCGAGGACGGTTCCCTTGGAGCGTGCGTGCACAACGTCGTGACCGGGGCGCGGCGCATTCTTCCCCGGCCCGTAGCCAACGTCTCTCAGGACGGAACCAGGGCCCTTTGTATCAACATGAGCCGGGTCTATGACTTCCGCCCGGGATACGGCTACGAAGAACTGCCCGACCCCTTTGCCAGCGAAGCAGCACCTGAAGCCGATGGCGTGTGGGTCATGGATGTTCAAACCGGCGTGAACCGGCTAGTGCTGAACTACGCCAAGCTTGCAGACCTAGCTATTGGCGAGGGCGCCCTGGCAGAAATGCGCAAGGTGGTCGTGAACCACATCACCTTCAATCCGTCGGCGACCCGCTTCATGTTTCTGCTCCGAACCTTCCCTGACCAGCCAGGTGGGCCATGGGAGACGATTCTTATGACTGCATCTGCTGACGGCAGTGACCTGCGACTTCATCCCACCTGGGGAATGGCCTCGCATTATCACTGGCGCAACGACGAAGAACTACTGATCTGGATGTACACGGGGCCAGAAAGAAAGGACGCGCTGGTGCTGCTCAATGACCGCACCGGGGAGCGCACGCTGGTAGACGAGGGGTTTTTCCAGTACGACGGCCACTGTTCCTACTCGCCAGATGGCCGCTGGATCCTGTACGACAGCTACCCCGACGGCAGCACCCCGGACTACATGCGCTGGCTGGGCGTGTATTCTGTGGAGCAGCGAAAGGGCTTCACCTTGGGGCGATTCCGGTCGGAGCCCATGTATCGGGTGACTCCCGACGGTGAAGACTGGAGCTTGGTAGATCTTCGCTGTGACCTGCACCCTCGCTGGATGCCGGATAGCGCGGCTGTAACCTTTGACTCAATACACGAGGGATCCCGCGCGATTTATTGGGTGGACGTGAGCAGCGTAGTGTTTTAGCCGCGCAGCGGAGTTTCCAGATGTAGATAGGTCTGTCGCACGACGGGAAACCAATTTGGGAAAAGCAACAACCGGCAGCCAGCATGGACCTGACAGTCGGGCCTGCGACGCGTATAAATATGACGCTGCGCACAGGAGCCCGCGCAGAGGAGAGTGATCTCAAGCATCCCTACCATGAGCGCCCCCTGCTTGCACAAGGCCTCTGGAGTTTTTGGGCTCCAACTCCCTTTGACCGCTAGCCCCACAACCTTTGCGCCCGTCCCGGGAACCGCTCCCCCGTAAAGTTTCCTCTTAGCCAACACAAAGCACCGGTCCTGTCCACCGGCTGGCGCAAGCACTTTAACAGTCGAGTGCGGACGGCAGTATTCGGTTTTCTCAGGATTTTGTTTCAGGCAAACAAGAATCAGGCAGGGAGAATCACCTCGGAGAGTGTTGGAAAACTTATGGTCGGCTTACCTAGACCGGGGAAAGTGAATAACACTGTACGACCGACCTTTTACCCGCGATTTTCTCCAGCAGCTGGGAAAACGACTTTTTCAACGGCTCCCTTGAAAACCGAATACTCCGTGCGGGCCGCAATGTTGACCACGGACACGGAATCTGGTAACATATCTATGCTCCATGCGTTGTCGCTGCTTGGAAATCAGTCACCGGTCACAATACTCTGAAGAGCATAGGGCCGGTGCTTACGGATACGGAAGGGCCCCGGGGGACCTGATCGGGTTAGGCTACTGTGCGAGCGCTTAGGTCGTTGCCCCTTCCATAGCAGTGCAGGCGACGCGGCCACGCAGCGACGGCAAGCAGCAGGGGAGTTTGCGTGCCTCGCCGCCCGTGGGGTTCCCTGGAGCCGCGACCTAGGTGGTCAGAGGCGTGGTCTACCAAGCACGACGAAGATTGCGCCCGCCTTCCGAGGCGATCGCGCTGCGCGAGGAGTTGCTTAGGCGGTATGAGCCGCCCGCGCGTGCGGTATACCTCTACGTTTGCGGCTGCCACGCGGAGAAGACCACAGAGATTGCCCAGGCCCTTGCGGAAAGCTTGACCGCCAGAGCCAGAAGCTCTGCGCTCGAAGACGTGGCATTGTTCACGGTTGGCTGCCACGGCTTTTGCTCCGTCGGGCCTTCTGCACTCCTGGTACCCTCAGGAGTCTTCTACGCGAAATTGACTGCCACAGATGTCGCCCGGGTGGTAAAAAGTCTGCTAGATGACCAAGTGGTGACCGATCTCACTCTTACCGACCCGACTACCGGCCAACCAACCCCGTTGAGAAAGGACCTCACCTTTTTCCAGTTTCAGACTCGGCGGCTACTGCGAAACTGCGGCGAGGTGGACCCCTGGCGCATTGAGGAAAGCCTCATGCGAGGAGCGTACGAGAGCCTCGCGCAAGTCCTCCAAGGCGGGGGCCCGCGGGAAGTGGTCCAGCGAGTGGAAGCTTCGGGACTGCGCGGCCGGGGCATCACGACTGTCCCCTGCGCGGAGAAATGGAAGGACTTCAGCAGGCAAGCTGCGTCCTCGCGCCAGCTCACGGCCTACGTGCGCACCTGGCACCCTGCAGCCCAAGCCGATTACCTGCTCCTGGAAAGCGACCCTCACCTTTTCCTCGAAGGGATGGCTCTTGCGGCGCTGGCAACCGGGTGCGAATCGGGCCGCGTTGTTGTGCCGCCCGAGCGCCCTCATGCCGCCCTGACGCTTAAGGCAGCCGTGAACCAGGCATGTGCTTACGGTCTGTTGGGACACGATATTCTTGGCACGACTTTCTCCTTTGAAGTCCATATCGAGACGGGCAAGCTGGTCAAGTATCCCTACAGCCAGACTAGCCTAAATGGCGCCGGGGCAAGCGTCGCAGAGCTGTTCCACAACGTTGAAACCCTGGCAAACCTGCCGAGTGTAATGGCCGCGGGAACACAAAGAACCAGTGAAGGCGGCGCAGGCGCGACTGACGAAACTGTCCTGGTGGCATTGGGGCAAGGGCTACAGTATCAGGGTGTCGGGGAAGTGGCATGTGGCACGGCCGTAACCCAGGTGATGCAGCACCTCGGCGGCGGCCCCCAGCAACCGGAGAACACACAGGGGGCGATATTAAACGGCCCACTGGGGCGGATTCTTTCCGCTCGCGAGCTGTCCCAAGAGCCCGGGGAACAGGCCGTGCAGGCCACGATGCTGCCAGGAGCAGCCGACCTGGCTCTCATTGGCGCCGACGAGTGTGTGGTAAACCTTACCCGTCGGGTAGCGGCGTTTCTAGTCGAAGAATCCTGCGGCAAGTGTGCGCCGTGCCGGATAGGAACTTGCCAGATGAAGGACATGCTTGACGACTTCTGCCGGCTGGCCGGCAGCCCGGAGGCCCTCGACACGCTGCGCGATGTTGCCGACGCGCTTTGTCTAGCGGGAGGATGCGAGCAAGGCACTCGCGGGGCTGCCTGTGTGCTGTCGGCTATCGCGGGATTTGAGAAGACATTCCTTACACATACGCCTGGTGGTTATTGCTCAGCGCGTGTGTGCGTGGCCCAGTCCCATGTCGGGTAGGGCCACCTGGTAACCGCTATATGCGTGGTGGGAATGGCCATAACGATTGATGGCAGGCTGGTTGAGTGCTCACCCGAGGAGAACATCCTCGAGGTGGCGCGGCGCAACGGCGTGGACATACCGTCCCTGTGCTACGAGTCAGCAGTGCACGCCTGGGGAGCTTGCCGCCTCTGCATAGTGGAGGTGGACGGACTGGAACGTCCGGTCCCGGCGTGTCTAACGCGTGCCGAGGAAGGCCTGGATGTACGAACAGAATCTCCGCGCCTGACTGCTGCCCGCCGGGTCATCCTAGAACTCCTGTTTTCGCAACATGCGGGCGAGTGCGAATCATGCAACCTTTCGCCGGCATGCCGTTTGTTCGCACTGGCTCAACGCTACGGAGCACGTCGAGACCGTTTCGACGGCTCTGCACGCCATACAAGTACCGTCGAGCTCAGTCCCCTGGTCATGCACGACCCGAGCAAGTGCATACTCTGCACCTTGTGCGTGCGAGTGTGCACGGAGCTGGAAGCAGCTAAGGCCTTGCGGCTGGTCGGACATGGTCTCGGTGCGCGCGTGGCGCCAGCGGCGGGCGGCGAAGGTGCGCAGCCATGCCACTCGTGCGGACGCTGTGTAGCTGTGTGCCCGGCTGGGGCTCTGACAGATAAAAAAATGGCCACCCGGCCAAGAGGGATGAGCACAAAGACAGTCGCCTCGGTGTGTCCACACTGCTCCCTGGGCTGCCCGGTCCAGATAGAGGTAGCGCAAGACAGGATTATTGAAGTAAGGCCCGCCGCAGCTCCAGCTGGGGATTTATGCACAATGGGGCGCTATGGCTGGGATTTTGTCCATAGCCCGGCCCGACTTACATCCCCACTAATTAAGCTGGGGGAAGCCTCAAAGATGGCACACCTGCGCCCGGTTTCATGGGACGAGGCCCTGGGCATGGCTGCTGACCGTCTCCGCAGGATCCGGGACCGCTGCGGGCCACAGGCTATCGCAGTGATAGGCTCGTGCCGCTCTACGAACGAGGCCAACTACCTTCTTCAGAAATTTGCGCGTGCGGTGCTGGGAACAAACAACCTGGACAGCGGTGCAGGCATGCGATGGCCTCCCCAGCTCGCCGGCGATGACCTGGCCGTGGGCACCGGCATTATGTCCAATTCCCTCGATGAGATAAGCCAGGCACAGCTCATCGTCTTGGTCAGTTCCGACCCAGAGCAGACGCACCCTGTTTTTAGCGCGCGACTGAAGCGCGCGGCGCGACAAGGCACCCGCATCATCGTTGTTGACCCACGGCTGATAGACCTGGTCGCCTGCGCTGAAATGCACCTGCGACTGCGCGTCGGCGCTGAAGTCACCCTGGTGAACGGTCTCGTAAAGGTGATTATCGAAGAAGGCTTGTACGACCACGAGTTTGTGGAAGCTCACACAGAGGGCTTCAAGGACCTGGCGGGGTTCTTGCAAGGCCTGAAAATGCAAGCGGTTTGCCGCCTGACCGGCATCGAGGAGCGGCAAATCCGTGAAGCAGCCCGAACAATTGCTGCAGCAGACAGCGTCATGTTCTTTTATACAACGGGCGCCCATCACCCGATGTGCGGGCACGAAACGGGCCTGGCCCTGCGTAATCTTGCGCTGGTCACCGGTAACATCGGACGGGCGGGCGCCGGCGTCAATGCCCTGCGTCTTCAAAACAATGCCCAGGGCGCATGCGACATGGGAGTACTGCCGGGTGTCCTGCCAGGGTACCAGAAAATCGCCGACGACGCGGTGGTAGGAAAGTTTGAGAGAGCCTGGAGCGTCACGCTTCCACGTCAGCCTGGAATCAGCCGCACCGACCTCGTGGACGCAATACTCGGCGGCCAGGTTAAGGCCCTGTACGTAATGGGCGAAAACCCGGCCGCCGCAGATCCAAACCCGGCGCGTACTCGACTGGCCCTTGAGACCCTGGAATTGCTCATCGTCCAGGACGTTTTCCCGACCGAGACAGCAGAAATGGCGCATATAGTCCTGCCGGCCGCAGCCTGGGCGGAAGTGGACGGAACCTACACCGCTGCCGACCGACGAGTGCAGAGAGTAAGAGCAGCGCTGCCGCCGCCGGGGGAAGCCCAGCCCGACTGGCTGATCATTTGCCGCCTGTCGGACCATATGGGGTATCCGATGAGCTACTCCGGCCCGGAAGACATTTGGGCAGAGGTGGCTTCGCTCTGTCCCGTGTTTGCCGGCATCAGCTACTCGCGCCTGGAACGCGGCGGGCTGCCCTGGCCGTGCACGGGCACGAGCGATCCAGGTCGCAAGCACCTACACGCGTGGCTGCGACAAAACAACACCCGTGAGCAACTTCGCCCAGTGCAGCCTTCGGGCCATCTGCCGGGCGCGGACCTGGACGAACATTATCCAATGCTGCTCACGACGGGAAAACGGCTGTACCATTACCAGCCGGGCACG
>JANZZA010000176.1 GCA_026419655.1 Armatimonadota bacterium
AACGGTGCTGGCAAATCCACGCTGATGAAGATTCTGAACGGTGCGCTGCAGGCCGACGCTGGCGAGATACGAATTGATGGCCAGCCTGTCCGCATTCCTGACCCCAGCGCAGCCGCTCGCCTCGGCATAGCCATGATTTACCAGGAGCTATGCCTTGCTCCGCATCTCACCGTCGGCGAAAACCTTTTCCTCGGCCGAGAACCAATGCGGGCCGGGCTGATAGACTTCCGCTCGCTCCACGCCCGGGCCCAACGCCACCTCGACGATCTGCAGTGCGGCCTGTCGTCGCGCCAGCGGGTGAGAGACCTTGGCATCGCGGCCCAGCAGATGGTGGAAATCGCCAAGGCCCTCTCCCAAAACGCACGTTTTCTGGTAATGGACGAGCCGACCGCATCGCTCTCGGAAGCCGAGACCCAGCGGCTTTTCGACCGAATCCGTGCTCTCCGCGCATCAGGCGTCGGCATTGCCTACATCACCCACCGCCTCGAGGAAGTCCTAGAAATAGCCGACCGCGTGACGGTACTTCGCGATGGGAAGGTCGTTGCCGCGCGCCTGCCCATATCAGCCACGAGCATCCCACAACTGGTGCGCCTGATGGTCGGCCGCGAGATAAAGCAAGTTTACCCGAAGCGCGAGCCGAAGTTGGGCGAGGAGATTCTGCGTGTCGAGGGGCTCAGCCGTCCCCCGACCCTGCACGACGTGAGCTTTTCCTTGCGGCGCGGAGAAATTCTCGGCCTCGGAGGACTCATGGGGGCTGGGCGTACTGAACTTGCCCGCGCTATCTTCGGCGCCGACCGCCCCACTGCGGGCCGTATCTTCGTTGAAGGCCGGCCAGTACGCATAAACTCCCCCCAGGACGCCATCGCTGCCGGCATCGCCCTGCTCACCGAAGACCGCAAGCGCGATGGCCTGGCGCTGGGGCTGCCTCTGCGTGCCAACGTGACCCTCTCTAACCTTTGCCAGGTTCTCCGCTACGGCCTGCTCAGTCTCAGGCGCGAGCGGCAAGTTGCCGAAGAGCTTGCCCGGCGCGTGGACATCCGTGCCGCCAGCGTTGAGCAGCGCGTCCGTGACCTCTCCGGTGGTAACCAGCAGAAGGTCGTCATAGCCAAGTGGCTTCTCACCCAGGCCCGCGTGTTTATTTTCGACGAGCCCACCCAGGGCATTGACG
>JANZZA010000226.1 GCA_026419655.1 Armatimonadota bacterium
CGTCAAGCCTCTGCCCGGCAGCCAGCTCCAACTTACCATTACCCTGGGGGCGGAGGAGGTAAATTCCTTCTTCGACAAGGTCTACCGGCGGCTCTCCCAGAGCGGCCGCATACGGGGCTTCCGGCCAGGCAAGGCGCCAAAGACCATCATCCGTCACGTTTTTGGCGAGGACCAGATAAGAGCCAGCGCCTACGTGGAGATGCTCGAGGACGTGCTGCCGAAGGCGCTTGAGACACTTGGGCGTCAGGTTCTCGGCGACCCGGCTTTGCCCGCCCTGGAAGAGGTAGAACTTGCAGAGGACAAGGGCGTGACGTTGCCCGTCACGGTGTCGGTCTATCCTGAGGCAGAGGTGGGCGAGCTTGGGGAGATTAAGATTTTGCGACCCTCCGTGGAAGTCACGGAAAAAGAAGTGGACGAGATGCTAGAGGAACTGCGCGAGGAGAAGGCCACCTGGCAGGAGGTCTCTCGTGCCGTTGCGCCGGGCGACCGGGTCACTATAGACCTTGCCATCTACTACGACGACGAACTCAAGGCCACTCGCGAAGGTGTCTCCTTCATGGCAATAGCCCCTGAGGAAGACGAAGAACAAAGCGCAGCAAGCAAGGTTGTCGGGCACTTTGTTGGCCAGACTGTAGTAGCCGACGCAAAACCTTCCCAAAGCGCCGAAGCTGAGGAGGCTGTTACGCGGCGAACCGAGGCGACCATACGCAAGGTCGAGGAGAAGGTTCTGCCCGCAGTGGACGACGACTTCGCCCGGAGCCTTGGGGATTACGACAATCTAGAAGCCCTGAAAGAGGATATCCGCGCCCAACTGAGGACTCAAAAAGAGCGCCGTGCCAGGGAGCGCATTGAATCTCAGGCACTGGCTCATCTGCTGGCCGTGACAGATGTTGAGATACCCGAGATACTGCTAGAGCATATTACGGCGGCGCGGCTTGACAACCTCGAAGAGGAGCTCAAAAGCATTGGGTCCAGCCTCCAGGAGCTGGCCGACGCTGGCACGCTGGACCTTCAGAAAATCCAGGATGGTGAGCGCCAGCGAGCTGCGGTCGGTCTAGAAGTGAAACTGGCTCTCGAGGCCCTCACGAAGCGCGAGAACCTGGTACCTGAAGAGCAGGACATCGAAGAGGAAATCGAAGAGCTGGCTCGACGCACCCGCAACGACGTTGATTTCGTCCGGCAGGCTTACGAGCTTCAAGACGATGTTCGAGAGCAAATAGACAGTCGGGCTATCATCCGTCGCGCCGTTCGGTGGGTCATCGAGAGGGCACAAATCGAGGAAGTGCAGGAAGAGGAGTTTGAGGAACGCTACCGGCAGTTGCTTGAAGAGTTGGAGGAGCGGCGACGGCAGCGCCGCGAGGCTACTGCCAAGCAGGCTGCTGCTGAAACCGGAGAGACAGGGGTTCCAGGGGCCGAAACCCAACCGGCCGCCGAGTTAGCGGAAAAGCAAACCCAGGCCGAGGGAGCCGGCCAAGCCGCCACGCCCGGCCCGGCATTGGCTGCTGAGCAGTCGGTTGCTCAGCCACCTGCCGCCGAGCAGCCAGCCACTGAGCAGTCCACCCCTGAGCAGGGCGCCAGTGGAGGGGCTGCTGGTGAGGGCGCCGGCTTTGAGCAGTCCGCTGATGTGCAGGGCGCCAGTGAGGAGGTGGACGGTGAGCAGTCCGCTGCAGGGGAGGCGGCCGGCGACCAGCCCACCGATGAACAGTCCGCTGCTGAGCAGTCCGCCGGTGACTAGTCCACTGCTACGCAGCTCGCTGATTAGCAGCGGCCCGCTGCACAGGCAAGCGATGACAACCCGCCGCCTGATGAAATCGGTGGGGGTGGTGAGAACGGGTCGCATAGGGCCGCCGAGGAGGCAACTGCTGAAAACCCTGGGGACCGGAAATGTGGCAAGGTCTGGGGCAGGCAAAGGGGCGGCGGCTGAGGAAAACTTTTGAGCGGATGGCTCTTGACAGTTTGCGCGGCCGGCGGCGATAGCGCATGGTCCATGGCTTCCGACACTAATTTGCGGGAACCAGGGATGGCCAGCCGCCGTTTGGGTATCATGAACAAAGCTGGGGGTGCATAACCGTGATAATACCCACCGTAATTGAGCAAACCGCACGGGGCGAGAGGATTTTTGACATTTTCTCAAGACTGCTGAGAGACCGCATTATCTTCATCGGCACGCCAATTGATGACACTATCGCGAGCCTGGTGATAGCACAAATGTTATTCTTGCAGGGGGAAGACCCGACCGAGCCAATAAACGTTTACATTAATAGCCCTGGGGGGTCCATCACTGCTGGGCTTGCGATTTACGACACCATGCAGTACATAGCGCCTGAAGTTCACACGTGGTGCATCGGACAGGCGGCGTCCATGGCGGCGGTACTGCTGGCTGCCGGCACGGTGGGCCACCGCTACGCCCTGCCGTATTCGCGCATCCTTTTGCACCAGCCGTGGGGTGGGCTTCAGGGCCAGGCAACCGATATACAGATTCAGGCCGAGGAAATCCTGCGGTTGCGGCGCTGGCTCAACGAAATCCTCGCCAAGCATACGGGCCAGCCTGTCGAGAAGATCCAGCAGGACACCGAGCGCGACTACTACATGACAGCCGAAGAGGCGCGCGAGTACGGCATCATTGACGTGGTGGCAGCAAAGCAGCCGGAGTTGAAAATATAGGGTCGGCGGGTGAGCTATTTGAGCCGAGACTATCGGAATAGCCATCGCGACTCACGGCGCAGGGTTTGCAGCTTCTGTGGCCGGGAAAGTCCCACGCAGGTCAAGGGGATGGTGGCTGGCCCGGGCGTGCAGATTTGCGAGGAATGTGTCGCCCTTTGCACCCAGATTCTGCGTGCTCGGGCCCAGGAGGAAGCACAGGACCGCCTCAGCCGCGCCGACGTTCCCACTCCACGCGAGATCTACGACTTCCTGAGCCAGTATGTAATCGGCCAGGAACAGGCCAAGCGCATCATTTCGGTGGCTGTCTACAATCACTTCAAGCGCGTGCACCTTGGCGCCCTCGGCGACGGCACCGAGATTGATAAGTCCAACATACTGCTCATAGGCCCCACCGGCGTGGGCAAGACCCTGATCGCCCGCACCCTCGCCCGCTTTCTGGAAGTCCCCTTTGCCATTGCGGATGCCACTTCCGTGACGGAGGCAGGCTACGTGGGCGAGGACGTGGAGAACATACTGCTTCAGCTTATCATCGCCGCTGACTGGGACATCGAGCGCGCCCAGAGGGGCGTCGTCTACATTGACGAGATAGACAAGATTGCGCGCAAGCAAGACAGCCCTTCCATCACGCGGGACGTATCTGGTGAGGGCGTGCAGCAAGCACTGCTGAAGATTCTTGAGGGTACTGTTGCCAACGTACCGCCTCAGGGCGGGCGCAAGCACCCGCAGCAGGAATTCATCCGCATTGATACGCGCAACATCCTGTTTATTTGCGGCGGGGTTTTCGACGGCCTCACGGACATCATCCGCCAGCGCTTGCACCAGCGGAGGCTGGGCTTTGGCGCAGGGGCGTCAGTGGCCGTGCAGGTAAGCGACGACGAGATTCTCAGCCAGGTGCAGCCCGAGGACCTGATCAAGTTTGGTATGATCCCCGAATTTGTCGGCCGTCTCCCTGTGGTCGCCACGCTCCACAGCCTCGACCATACCGCCCTGCGCGCTATTCTTACGGAGCCGGCGAATGCTCTCGTGCGCCAGTATCAGAAGCTGCTGAAGTTGCTCGACGATGTGGAGCTGGTGTTCACGGACGAAGCCCTTGCCGCGATTGCCGACGTGGCCCTCAAGCGCAAGACTGGTGCCCGGGCATTGCGGACTATCCTTGAAGAGATCATGCTCGACGTGATGTTCGACCTGCCGTCGCGGCGGGACGTTGCCCAGTGCATCATTACCGCCGAGTGTGTCACCGAGGGCGCGCCTCCAACTCTGCAACTCCGCAAGGAAAAGGCCGACGAACAGCAGAAAAGTGCCTGACAGAGAAGTGCTCTTCAGAGAGTGTGCCTTAGAGAAAGTTTTTTCAGGTGCCCTCCGTCTCCGTCGGCGCTGACGAAGGCAAGCCCGGAAGTATCAAACGCGGCCTTTTTCTGCAGCATTGCTTGGGTTTCCCAGGTGAGTGTCGCAAAATATCTTTTCGCGGAAGAGTAGCGCCTGCGCAATGTGATTTACGGGCGCAAACCCGTGCCGCACACGGACGGGCGGCCATGCCGAGACCACTTTTGCAATGGTCATCTTGGTATTCCCATTGAGGGCAGCGCGTATAACCTTTGCGGGTTGTTGAATCGACAAGGCTTGCCCGGTTCCCACCAGCTACCAACACTGCGGGCAAGGCCGCCCGCGCGTCAAAGGGCGTGTGGGGGGAGTATGAGAAGAAGTTCGCGAGGAGAATCTGGGCAGAACTCTTTCCACAGCTTCCCTTCCAAAAGAGGCTTCTTCCGGCGGTCCTGCTGCTTGCCAGCCTGTCCAGGAAAACATCCGTGGACTACTGGACAATTCCTCATCCACGGAGCTATTCGGTTTGTTAGGTAGACTGTTGCAAGGGTCGTCCTTCCGGCCGGCACAAGAAGTCGCCGGTAAAAGGTCGGTCGTACAGCGGTGTGTCCTTTGGTTGATCTAGGCAAGCCAACACCGAGCTTTGCCAGATTCTCCGAAATGATACTTCCCGCCTGACTCTTTCCTGCCTGAAACAAGATCCCGAGTAAACTGAATACTCCCTTCGTGCGCGGTTTGTTTGACGCCGTGAAAATCCCCTCCTTATAATAGGCGCCACCCCAAGTGAGCTAGGAGGCAGCGGTTGATGGCTGACACCAAGGGTTTCGGCGTTATCGGTGCGGGCGTGTGGGGCGAGACTCACCTGATGGCTTATGCAGCGGACCCGTACGCGCGTCTCGTGGGAGTGTGCGACATCAACGCGGAGCTAGCGCGTCAGCGAGCGGAGCAATACGGAGCAGAGATGTGGACGACGGACTGGAGGGAGCTGCTCGCTCGCGACGACGTGGACGCGGTGTCCATCGTCACGCCCGATTTCCTGCACCGCGAAATGGCTGTGGCGGCTGCCGAGGCTGGCAAGCACGTGCTTTTGGAGAAGCCCATGGCCACCAGCATGGAGGACGCTGAGGCTATTGCCGCTGCCGCGCGCAAGGCCGGCGTGCTCTTGATGGTTGACTTCCACAACCGCTGGAATCCAGCTATGGTGCAGATAAAGCAAGCCGTTGACGCGGGCGAGCTTGGAGAACTCCAGGTGGCTAGTATACGCCTTAACGACACCATCTGGGTCCCGACCGGCATGCTTTCCTGGGGCGGCAACTCCACGGTGGTGTGGTTCCTCGGCTCCCACTCCGTAGACCTTGTGCGCTGGCTCTTCAGCGATGAGGTCGCTCGGGTCTACGCCGTCTCTCGCTCGAAGGTGCTGGCGGGCATGGGCGTGGACACCCCCGATTTCTTCCACTACATCCTTGAGCTGAAGCGCGGCGGCGTGGCCCATATTGAGAACTGCTGGATAATGTCGGAAAGCATGCCCACGGTTTTCGATTTCAAACTCGAGCTGATCGGGTCTGAGGGCACGGTTTTTGCCGACTGCAGCAGTCATCGCATGGTTCAGAAGTACACAAAGGCCGGAGGGACATACCCTGACGTGGCCGTGCGGGTGGACATTCACGGGCGGCCGGCTGGCTTTGGGGTGGAAAGTATTCGGGCTTTCGTCCGCGCGGTGGTACTGGGCGAGCCGCTGCCAGTTAGCATAGATGACGGAGTGGAGAATACGCGCGTGCTGGTTGCCGTCCACGAGTCGGCTCGCACGGGCCAGCCGGTTCAGGTTCGTTGAGCTGGCCGCCTGGCCCGTGGCAGGGAGAGCAAGCAAGTGCCCAAGGGCAAGATTCCCACGGCGCGACCGCGACTGGCTCTCTGTACCATCGCTTTTCGTGAGCGATTGGTGGAAAATGTTCTCGACCTGGCCAAGGAGCTGGGTTTCGAGGGCGTTGAGCTATGGGGCCGTGAGCCGCACGTGAGCGAGGTCTACGACTATAACCGCACGCGGCTCTGCCGACGGATGTGCGAAGAGCGCGGGCTGGAGATAGCTGCTCTTGGATCGTACCTGCGCTTCGCTCCTACAAGGAAAAACTCTGACGATGCCAGCCTTTTGGACACCCTTCACACGGCCCATACCCTTCGGGCGCCGATAGTAAGGGTATGGGCCTCAGACGTGCCGTCCGCTAAGGCCAGTGCCGCGCTTTGGGAACAGGTGGTAACCGAAGCCAGGGAGGCAGCCCGGCGCAGTCGCCGCCTGGGCATCGTGCTGGCTGTTGAGATGCACGACGATACTCTCTGTGATACTGCTGATAGTGCCCGCCGGCTGGTCGAGGAAGTCGGCTGTGACAATCTTCGCCTGAACTTCCAGGTGGGGGCGCGCCAGGGATGCGAAGACCCTGTCGAGCGCCTGAAAAAGGTTTGCGATTACGTAGTCCACGTTCATGCCCAGAACTTTTTCCAGCTCTCGACCGCCAACGGCGACGGCCCGAAACGGGCACCTCTTGGCGAAGGAATAGTTGACTACGAGACACTAATCTCTCTGCTGCGCCAAAGGGGTTACACCGGCTGGATTTCGGTGGAGTTTGCGTCCGTTGAAGGCGACGGTAAGACAGAAGCGATTGCCGCCGACCTGGCATATCTGAGGCGGTTGGTGGGAGCCTGAGGGCTTGGAGTTGCAGGCGGCTATGCTTTCCCGGCCCAGGCTGCGCTCGACGCATAAGGCTGGACAGGTTGACTGCGCCCTTTCGGTTCGGCAGGCCGGGCGGCTATGAGCTACCCAGCCGTGTTGGGACTCTTCGCTTTTGTGAGGTTTGCGGCCGTCGTGGGTCAGGAGGGTGGGGAAGGTTTTTTAGTTTCGGCGAGCGAACACCGGCGCCTCCGTTCGGTCCCAGCGCGGCCACCCGTGCTCTGACCAGGGGAAGTGCGCAGCCGAAAAACATGGGAAAAGCCTGACAATGCCGGTCCGGGGAACTCGGTGTTGAAAGAGCTTTCTCCGGAGAAGACAGGCGCCTGGACACTTTTCGGTTGCCCCAGGACGGCGCTAGGAAGACTGCTCCGCAATTGCATTTTCCAGGTGGCGACACATGCTACCCGGCTGCCAGCATGAGGAGAGGACCGCGTCGGCGGGGGCTCGGCAATGAAGGGGTACAAAGAACCGCATCTCGCCTTAAAGCAAGCCGGTGTGGCGGTCACGGTTGCCCTGTGCTTTGTGTTTCTTTACCTGCTTTTCGTCGCCGGCCAGACCGGTGGGCTGACGGACATCAACGCCATTGAGTGCGCCATCATTGCCCGTAATATCGCCCGCACAGGTCATTACGCTACCGACATCCTCAAGCCACTGAGCCTGGCCTGCTTCCCGGTACTGGGGAATCATCCTGACACTATTTACCCTCCCTTGCATCCTCTCTGGGAAGCTCTTTGGCTGAAGTTGTTGGGTTATTCAGAGCGTGCCGTGCCGCTGGCCTGTGGGTTCTGGCTGCTGGCCGGCGCCGGACTGATTTTGTGGCTGGGCACTCGCTGGTTCGACTTCAGGGTCGGTGCGGCTGGAGCTGCTTTTTACGCTCTCAACGCTGGCATGATGGAACGGGCGGCTGGCGGAACTGAAATCCCGCTGCTAGGCTTCGAGCTTCTTGTACTGCTGGCTGCTGCAGGGGCTTACTTTGGCTCGGATGAAAAGCCCGCGCTGAGAGCGGCGGCCCTGGGCGGGGCCGTGGGGCTGCTTTACCTGACCAGTTATGCTTGGGGACTGGCTCTCATTCCCGTCGTGGTGGCCGTCGGCGCAGCGAGTCCTCAACGGCTTCGCTGGTGGCGGCTTGCGGCCTGTACAGGGGCTTTTCTCGTCGTCGTCTCGCCCTGGCTGGTGCGCAACACCGTAATCGCTGGTTCGCCTTTTTTCACCTTGAGCACGGCCGAGTATCTCGTGCATACCCAAAGCTATTCGGGAAACACTCTATACCGGACCTTCACGACGACGTATCCGTCGTGGGTGCTTTTTGCTCTAACGAGCCCGCGTGAAGCAATAGCGAAGGTGCGGATGGGTCTGGAAAACCTGTACGTTGTGCCGTTGACCAGTCCCGGCCCGTATGTTGGCGCCCTGTTCATTACCAGCCTCTTGGTTCAGCTAGGGCCACGGGCCTTTGAGTTGAGCCGCTACGTTCTCTACGGCGCTGGCGCCGCCGTCAGCTTCTTCCTCATTGCCGTAGGGCCAGAAGCCCGGGCGCTACACGGCTTCGCCGCGCCCGCAACTTTGATGGCGGCCGCCCTGCTCGTGCGGTTGCTGGACACAGCAGCATCTGGTCTTGAGGAGAGCAAGAGAAGGCGCGTGATGCTGCTGGGGCTGCTGCTGTTTGGGGCAGTGCAATGCACTCCAACGCTCGTGAGACTGGCTTCGGGTCGCCCCCCAGCGGCTGTTCGTGCCGATTCGGCACGGGTGGCCGCGCGGGAAGTTGCTGCTTTAGTGGACGGGCTTGTGGCTACCGACCTGCCCTGGCCGCTGGCCTGGCATGGCAATGTCAAGGTTTTATGGCTACCCGTATCCAGGCGCGAACTTGACAAGGTGGAAGAAGTTACGGGGCCGGTAAAATGGCTTCTGCTGACGCCGCTGGTGCATGCGCGGCGTCAAGAAGAGAAGTCTAATGACTGGGCACGGATGTGGGCAGCCGCCTTGGAGAGGGACGTGTTTGACCGTGGCTTCGCAACCTACCGGCATTTGCCTGGCCAGTGGGTGCTCTTTAGGCGCACAACGATAGACCTAACCCGGTAAGTTGGTGATGACGAGTGCAGGATGAACGGCCGCCTGAGCTGCCCGACAAGTCCGGAGCCGACCGCGGGCCCGACGGCTGCGCCGTGGCCACTACCTGCTATCGCTGCCGGGCGACGATACCTCAGGGAGCAAGCCATTGCCCCAGATGCGGCCGGCGCCAGACGCGCTGGTGCTACTGCGGACACGAAATTCACGTAACAGAGGCAACGTGCCCTCACTGCGGGGCAGACTGGTCCGGGGCCCTGCGAGTACGGCGCCGGGGGCGCAGGAACCGCCTGGAGACCCGCAAGCTCGTGGGGTACATGGCGGCCGGAGCAGTTGTCGCGATATTTGCCGCAGCGCTGTTGAACAGTATCGTGGGGGCGCTGGCTATTCGCAGCTTACCCGCGGGGGAGAGAGTACTGCCGCCTGATTTTGCCTCCAGGTTGGGTCTCGCCGTGGAAACTGTCGGGCGCAATCTGGCCGTTGTGTGGAACCACATTGCAAGGCTCGGCGGCGGCTTTTTGGGCCTGTTGGCCATACTTTTGACCGGGGCTGTGGTCGGCGCACTGGTTTATCTGGGCCGCGTGGGCAGGATCAGGGTGCCGTTGCTGCGCGGCAGCAAGGCACACAGGCGCAGGCGCGCGTCAGGGTAGCATAAGAACTCTGCCCGTACAGGGCGTCGCTCGGCTGTGTAAGGATTTTGCACCGACTCCGAGTTTCTACCGCCTGGGAGTATTCAGTTTACTCAGGATTTTGTTTCAGGCAGGAAAGGGTAAGGCGCGGAGAATCACCTGGGTGGTCTGTCCCCAAAACCCGGTGTTGGTTTGTACGGGGCCAGAAAAGTGTAGAAAGTTGTGTGTCCCACCTCTTACCTCGGGGCGCATCTCCGAGGAGCTGCAGAAACTTTTGCAACCGTCCCCATAGAAAACCGCATACTTCCTTACCGCCTCCGGCGCGTCCACTGGGAAATCATCGGCGCCCCCATTTGTATCCCGTTTCAGTGGTTCATGTGTCATGGAAAGGCCTGGAGGGTGGAACCAGCGTGAGGCGGTTTGGGAAGGGCATCCAGGGGACAGTTGCAAAACTCCTATTTGGGGGCTTGCCGACGCAGGAAGGGTCACGTATACGGTGCCGAGGTTGTGCTCGATAGGGAAGTCAGCACGCGCAAAGGTGGGTTGTGCGAGAGTCACCTGGGGAAGCCGCTGCAAGAAGCTTTCCCGAAGAAAGGGGGCTCCTGGGATGCGTTCCAGCCTGCAGGCACTGCGAAAAGGACATCATAGGACACGTGAGCTGTGTGTGAGTGCGGTTGCCTGAGGATAAGCGTGGGTGGGATACTGTCACAGCAGGGCGACGAAAAACTCTCGCAGTGCCATGTACGCTACCGACAAAGCCTCTGAACTATCCTGGGTTGCGGCGCTGGCTGCTGGCGCAGCAGCCCAACTGGTGCTCGCTGTGATGATAGCCCGGGGGCCGCTGCCCGGCCTCAATGTGGACGACGCCCTTCACGCTCTCGCGGGCGCGGCAACCTGGCACGACGTGGTGCGGTTGGACCTGCACAGCCTTTACCTGGACGTGTACGACCAGGCGCGTTGGCCTCCGGTGGGCGGGTTTCTTCTGTGGCCTGCGTTGGCCGTGTTTGGCCCGGCTGAGGCCACCTACCGACTGGGAATACTTATGTGGCTGGTCGCTTGTGTCGCGGCCTGGACGGTGGCGGCCAGGGCCGCGACGGAAAATTTCCGGAGCGCTGCCTGGGCCGGGCTAATACTTGTTCTATTGGCCTTATCTTCTCAATTTCTTCTTGTCGCCTCCGCCAGCGTGTTGTGCGAGATACCGGGACTGGCTTTCATGCTTGGCGCCTACGGCGCCGCCCATGCCGCGTGGGAACGTCGCTGCCCGCGCTGGCTCTGGCTCGGCGGCCTGTTGCTGGCCGCGTCGTGGTTCACCAAATGGCAGTATGGCATCGTCGCCACCGCGGCACTTCTTTTGTTACTGGCGCATCGGCGCCGGCTCAGCGGAAAGACTTGCGGGGAAATATGGCTCTTTCTTCCCTCGGTTGTGCTTGTGGCCCTGTGGCTGGCATCTCCGTACCACCTGCGTGAGATGCTGATGTATCTGCTCTGGAAGCCTGCCTCGGCGGAAAAGCTCAGGAGCTACGGGGCCGAGTTCCTTCGGGCGGTAGCCGACGCGCCCCTGATAACCAAAGCAAACCTCGTGGCGACGGTGGTCGGCCTCGGCCTGGCCACTAGACTGTCCAGGAGGCCGGTCGCCCTGGCGCTGTTCGCTCATCTCGTGATAGCCGCCCTGGGCAGTGGGCTTAAGGACCTCTCGCCGCGCACGGGATTGTGGATAGC
>JANZZA010000336.1 GCA_026419655.1 Armatimonadota bacterium
AGCCTGGACGGCCTTTTCAAGCAGCTTGGGTGGCCCTACGTGCGCGTGGAGAATACGCAGGTCGAGCAAATTATCCGTGACCTGGACCGTTTCGACATCTTCTGCGGGATGAACCTCTATAACTACGATAACGCGCAGCCCTTCGAGGCTTACCGGGATGCCTGGGTGCGGTTTCTGGAGCGCGGCGGGATTATCATCGGCCTGGATGCCAACTACGGCCAGCAGATTGTCTGGCTCACGCAGCTTGGCGATGGGCTGGAGTTATCGGCGGAGCGCTGCGAGATTGGCTGCAAGGAAGGGACAACTTCGAGGCGTGTGTCCGTGGTTGCGCCCGACGACCCCTTTGCACCACTTTCTGGCGTGGGCCTGCCCTGGGGGCATGTGAGGGCCTACGGTCGGGGCTGGAAGGTGCTCGCCACCTGCCCGGACGGGTCGGCTTTGTGTCTCAAGGCGCAGGTTGGCAAGGGTGGGCTGGTGGCGACTAATTTTCACACCGAGTGCGGATACCCGTCGGCCGAGTATCTGGCGCGTCTATGGAGCGCCCACTGCCCGACCATCATGGACGCCGGCCTGCAGGTCTCCATTGACCAGGGACACAAGGGCGTCGGCATAAACCGCCTTGCCGTGGACGTTGGGGCGGCCGCGGAGGTGTCGGGCGTGCTCTGCCAGGTGCGCCGGCAAGGGGGCGAATGGGAGAGTCAGCAGGTCGCCCTCTCGCCCACGGCTGATGGGGCTGCCAAGGCCTCCATGGCCTACCCTGCCGGCCCCGGCACCACCCACGTGCGGGTCGCTTTGTTGCGCGGTACGCAGCCCTGCTGGTGGACGTCCTTCGAGTGCGCAAACGCTGACCTGCCGGCCCTGGGACAACAGGTGACGCAGCGGCTCGATGAGGCCGGCGAAAACCTGGCCGCCTTGCCGGCTGGCTCTTATCTGCGCCGGCGGGCTGAGGAACTCCGGCTGGCTGTGGCAGGCGCGCTGGCTGAGGCGGAACTGCTGGGCGGCCGGGATGCCGGCGCGGAGACCCAGGCTCGTTGGGATGCCCTGGCCCGGGATTTATCGCGTGCAGGCGAAGAAGCGACCGCGGTCGCCGGCCGGGCTGAAGTCGCCGCCCGCGTGGCCGCTGGCCGCCCAAAGACACTCCCGCCATTTACAGTAGTCCGGTCTCATCCACTCGCCAAAATCTTTCGCGACTCGGCCCCTGACGGGCCGCTTTCTGGGGGCATAGACGTCAGCGCTGCCGCAGATGAGGGCGAGAGCGTCCAGGTGGCCGTGGTGCCTCTTGGCCCTGACCTGTCGCACGTTAGCGTCGCGGTCGAGCCTTTTCGCGGGGAACGGGGGGAAGTCATAGGCGGGGGCGCCGTGGAGCTTTATCGCGTGTGCTACGTGCACGTGGCTGGGCCGAGTGCCGGCGTGCCGCCAGGGATAAGCTGGTGGCCTGACCCGCTGCTGCCAGCGGAGCAGCCCTTTGCCGTGCGCCACGTTTGCCAGCCGCTGTGGCTGGACATATTTGTGCCGAGGAGCGCCCGCCCAGGACTCTACCGCGGTGCTATAGTCGTGAAGGCTGCTGGCCACGCCGAGCGCGTGCCCATCAATCTGCGCGTGTGGCCCTTTGCCCTGCCTGCCGAACATTCCCTTCGTCAGGCCTTTGTGTTTCGTGCTTACCTGGTAGGGCAGAAGTATTTTGGTGGAGGCGGCGACGACTACCTGACCAAGGTTCCGGTAGATGTGTTTCTGAGAATGGCCGATGTTTGCCTGAAACGTCGCCTGGGGCTGGCCCTTTTCGGAAACGAGATTTCTCTTGAGCCCCGGGCGGTGGTGCCGTACCTGCGCGAGAAGAAAACTGCCGGAGGCTGGACTTTTGATTTCACAGAAGCAGACCGCGTGTGGGAACACGTTTTTCGCGCCGGTTCGCGCACGCTGCTAGTGGGGTTTTCGCCCACCTGGATGTGTTCACAGGGGGGTGGGGATGAGTACTTTTCGTTCCTGGAGGCATATGGGCGCGCGGTGCAGGCGCATTTCGCACGCAAGGGCTGGCTTGATTATGCGGTCTTCTATATGCCGGACGAGCCATGGAGCGAGGAGTCCGTGGCGGCGTGCCAGAGGGTGGCATCCGTGCTGGACCGGGCGGCGCCGCGTATCAAGCGGCTGATGACGGCGCCGCGCGACCCGCGGCTGGACGGCCTGGCGCACATCTGGGTGCCCGGCGGCTTGCCCGACGCGCACCCGGAAGATGAGGTGTGCCGGCGGCTGCTCAGCGTCTGGCAGAAACCGGAAATCGAGCAGTGGTGGTACATCTGCTGTGGCCCGGTGCACCCGTATCCAAACTTCTTTGTTGACTACCCGGCCATTGACTGCAGGATGGTGTTCTGGCTTACGTGGAAGTACGGCAAGACGGGATTTTTGTACTGGGGCGTCGAGTACCACGGGGATCCCCGGGAAATGACGGCGGACGGGCCAACGGAGAAGTATTCCGTGGGGCCGCCCCATATGGGCAATGGCGACGGAACCCTATGCTACTGGGGGCCGAACTTTGAGTTTTATCCTTCCATTCGGCTCAATGCCATCCGGGACGGCATTGAAGATTATGAGTACTTTGCGCTGCTGCGCCGCCTCGCCGACGAAGCTGAGCGGAAGGGGCAGGCGCGGGCGGCTGTGGTCCAGGCCCGTGGGCTGCTCGCCGTGGACGAGCGCGTTCTGCGGCTCACCGAGGGCTCTCCAAATTTCGAGTACACCACTGACCCTGAGACTCTACTTTCTGCCCGCCGCGCCCTGGCCAAGGCGATAATCGAGCTTGGGCGCTGAGGTCTCGCGGCGGTCGTTTAGATGCGCGGCAGCCACTGTGCCGCGAACCTAGCCGACCCGAGCAGGCCGGCAGGGCGCTCTGCTGTGTGCTCTGGCGCGTGGGGCAGGAACAGTATAGAAAGTTTGCGAAAGGGGCCTGGGGAGCAATCCTTTTCAAAAAGTTCCTCCCAGATACAGACAGGGGGAACCCCCCTTTGGGCAAAAAGCGGGGTTCCCCCTGCACCCCCTCCCCGTAAATGCTCGTGCTCCCTGGCGGAGGTGCGCAGCCACCGATCCGCGCGGATTATGGGGTTGGGTGGTGCGCGGTGGGCTGGCCGTCTTCCTCGGTGGGCCGGATTTTTGGGGCGCCGGTGAGCAGCAGCAGCGCGGCGACAGGCCACCGACGCACCGCAAAGTGCCGCCGTGACCGTGTTGGCAACGCGGCGCCCCAAAAATCCGGCCCGCCCACAGTCTAAAAAGTTTGGGAAAGGGGTCTGGGGGACAACCCTTTTCAAAGGGTTTCCCCCAGAAAAGGTTTTGGTCGCCTTAGAGCTTGCCCAGGAGGTGGGCCAGGACGGAGCGCATAGCCGTGGAGTAAAGGGCACGGTTTGGGGCGCGGAAGATTTTCGTTGGCGAACCGACCGGTGCGTCGTGCACCGTAAGGGCGCCTGCCTCATCGAAGACTGTCCTCACCGGCTCGAAGTGGAAGGCTTTGACTATCGCGCTGGCTCCTATTCTGCGGCTGCGGGCTTGGGCGGCCGAAAGGGCCTGGTAGTCGTCCTCGGCGACGCGGTATATGCGCCGGCCGGCTGAGTGAAAGAAAGATGCGGTGGACCACATGCAGCGGTAATGTGCCCAGGTTTGCGCACGCCACTCGGGGTCAATATTGTCTACCCAGGCGGGCTGGTGGACGGGCGCTTCCGGCTGCTTGGGCGCGGGCATGGGACGAAGCGCAAAGAGAAAATATGCGAGCAGGGGACGGCGGATGCGCTCGAAGACGCGCTCCTGTGGGAGCGTCCAGCAGGTGCCGTAGCCGCCCCTGGGGTCTTCACATGCGCTACCTGATGGGCCGCCCTCGCCGAAGCACGGGCAGTACCAGATGGGCAGGCCGCTCTCCATAACGCAGCGGAAGGCATGTGGGTCGAGGGTGACGTTGTACTCGTCCTGCGGGCCGGCGGCGTTGCCGGCGTTTACGTAGATGCGGCCGACCTTTTCGCGCAGAAGCTGGGGATCGCGATTAAAAGCAGCCGCCACGTCCCGCAGGCTGCCGACGGTGATTATGGTCACCGGCCTGTCAGCCGCCCGCAGCACGGACAGAATAAGCCCAAGGCCGCGCTGAAACTCGGCCGGCTGGTCGCGGCCGTCGTCGTTGGGGGCTTTCAGGGGGTCGGCAAGGCCAATCGCCCATGGCACGCGCCGGCCCGTGATGGCCATCATCTGCCGCAGCGGTATCTCTCCGGGCTGGGCTAACTGGCGCCGCCCACAGTCGAGGATAACGGCGCGGATGTCGAGCTCGGGAAGCGCGAAGAGCGTGGCAAGGTCGAAGTGGTCATCCGGGTCGTTGGGCGGATGATGCAGGTCGGAGGAGTAGATGACTGGCACAGCGCCAACGGGCTGTCCGGCGGCTGGTGCCACAGCCGCGGTAAGCATTGCTAACACAAGCGTCGGAAGGATGCTCTTCATTTTTTCTGGGGGACACCGTTTGAAAAGGGGTTGTCCCCCAGCCCCCCACCCAAGCTTTTTCGTGCTGCTTCTACCGGCCTGCCAGGTTTGCGGGCAATGATAAGGCAGTCCAGGCCGGCTCGTGGGCGCCTGGGAGCTGCTAATCCATGTCGGCCACGTAAATGACCTCGCCCTCTTGCGCTGATCGGAAAATCATCGAGATGAGGCGCATGGTTTCAAGGATATGCTGTGGCTTTACGGCCAGCTCGCCGCCGCGGAGCAAGACATCGGCGATGTTGGTGTAAATGACGTTGGCGGGCGGCTGGACAGGTTCAAGGACGCTCTCGCCTTCATCGGTGTAGACGTGGACATCGCAACCACCAGTGGGCTGGCTGACGAGCGTACCCCTGTCGCCGACGACATACCAGCGCGGCAGAGTCTGGCGGGCGTTATTCGAGGCTTCGAGGATAGCCGTTGTCTTGTCGGCGAAGCGAAGCTCTGCGCGGAAATGGTCGTCAACTTCGTCGCTCCAGATGCGCGACTGGAGGTCGGCGTAGACGGACTGGAGCGGCGACGAGACAAGGCGGAGCATCTGGTCGCCCAGGTGAGAGGCGTAGTCATATACCATTCCGCCGCCATACTGCCGCTTCACCCGCCAGCGCGAGTCGAATTCTGGCACGCCGTAGGTGGCCCAGTTCTCGGTGAAATGCATCCAGCGCGACTCGCGGTCGTATACGTTGCCGAGAAGACCCTCCTCGATGACCTTCTTGACGGTGAGATAATCGGCGTCCCAGCGGCGGTTCTGGTTGGCCGTGATTATGACGCCGGCTTCGGTGGCGGCGGCCACCATGCGCTTGGCCTCGTCGTAGTTCATCGAGAAGGGTTTATCCACGAGGATATGTTTGCCCGCCTGGGCCGCGGCGATTGCCTGGTCGCAGTGCATGTTGGGCGGCGTGCCAATGGCCACCAGCCCAACCCGCTCGTCAGCCAGCATTGCCTCATAGTCGCGATAAACGGCACACCCGTACTGCTTTTGAGCGGCAGTCAGGCGTGCCTCGGCCGGGTCGCATACGGCGACCAGCTCGAAACCCTCGACCGTCGCCGCCATCGGCGCATGATAGCCCTCTCCCACTTTCCCGTAGCCAAGGACGCCAACGCCGATTTTGTCCGTGGTCATTGCGTTTCCCCCTCTAGGTTTACAGGCTCCATCCATTGCTGGATGCGAAGTTCTGTGTAGTGGGGGCCATTTCTACATCGCTTTGTGTTCTCCTGTCTTTTCAGGCTGGATACCCAGTGGGGCTAAGAGTGCGGGAGGGCGTCGCTGGTGCGTGTGGGGCAGACGGGTGAGAAAGTTTGGGAAAGAGGCGTTGAGTGAGGCCTGTTTTCAAAGCGTTTATTCCAGAAGCAGAACACGACGTGCTTTGGTGCTCTCAGTTATTAGAGGGCCTATCAGTGCTGGGGCCCAGGTGCGTGGGTGCCTGGTCTTTTCTCAACGAGCAGGTGGATGTAGGCTTTACCATGGTGTGCCGCGAATAGGCTGGCAGGTCCTGGCGCCGCAAGTTGTGCGTGGTGGCTGGGCGCTGGAACCATTGGCGACTGACCATGTGCGACCAGGGAAAGATAGAGGCTTGCGCGACGACAGCGGGTCGGCGCGACCTGCGCGCATCGTCATGGCTTCTGGCTGCCCTGGTGATAGTTGCAACTGCTTATCACTGGCATCCGGGCGGCGGGTGGAATGTCATGACGCGCCTGGCCCTGATCCGCGCCATCGTGCACGACCGCACGCTTTCCATAAATCGCGGCCATCGCATGACGGGGGACAAGGCTGAATACCCACCCGGCAGCGGCATATACTACTGCGACAAACCCGTCGGGGCGCAGGTGCTTGGGCTTGCCGGCTATGTCATTGGCCTGCACGCGGCAAATCGGCCAGGGCTGGCGCGGCGGACAGTGCTTACCGCTGCCGCCGCCACGGCCACGTGGTTTGCCTCGGGCCTGCCCACAGTGGCCCTGGCCCTCGTCATGCTCCAATTGCTGGTTTCCATGGGCCATACCCTGCGCCGCGCGGTCTTTATCGTCCTGGCGACCATCTTCGGCACGCTTCTGTGGCCCTATGCTACGCTCTTTTACGGCCACCAGGCCTCCGCTTGCTTTGCCTTCACCGGTTTTGCTTTCGCTTTCTGGGCTGCGCACGGCAGGCTCGGGGTTTGGGCTGCACTTCTCGCGGGCTTTTTCTGTGCCTGGGCTGCTGTGTCCGAGCTGCCTGCAGCCTTCACCCTGGTCGCGGTTGCGGGCTATCTGTTCTTCAGCCGGCCACGTATGGCTGCGTTTTTCATTCTTGGGACATTGCCGCCCGTTGCTCTTCAGCTAGCTTACAACTATGCATGTTTTGATTCCCCGCTTCGATTTGGCTACATGTTTGAGGCCAACCCGGAGTTCCGTAACCCGGCGGGCTGGGTTTCTTACCCCCGGCCGGGCGTATTGTTATCCCTGCTGTTTTCGTCCGATAAGGGCCTCTTGTTTTTGTCTCCGCACCTTGCTTTTGCGGCCTGGGGACTTTATCGGGGCATACGCCGGCACCAATGGCGACGCGAGGCGGCTGTGTGTATGGCTGTGGCAGCGGGTTTTCTCCTTTACAACGCGGGCCATTATTTGTGGTGGGGCGGGACATGTTTCGGTCCGCGGCACCTGGTAAGCATGTTGCCCTTCCTCGGCCTGGGGCTTGCCTGGGCGTGGCCGGAAATGGGTTCTGCGGCGCGGCACATATGTCTTGTCCTGCTATCCTGGGCTGCCCTCGTCAGCTTTGCCGCAGTGAGCACAAGCCCCGATGCATCGCCCTTTCCGCTAACGCGCTCCTGCGGCCCGGCGGAGGTACTGCTACGGTTATGGGTTGGGCGTCTTGAGTGGCCCAATCTCGGCCTGTGGCTGGGGTTTTCCGCCCACGGGTCAATCCTGTTTCACGCGGTCTTGCTGGCGGCACTTTTGACTGCCCTTGCCGTTGTGCTGCATCGCAGCAGCCGTGGTCTGGTCCCGCAGGTTTCCGTAAGGGGGGCTGCCGCCGAAGGACCTGGTCCGTGAAGGAGGAATCCCGCAGGAGACTGTTGCAAAAGCCGG
>JANZZA010000365.1 GCA_026419655.1 Armatimonadota bacterium
ATGTTCTCCAGGCGCCCGGTGCCAAGGGCGTGGGCACGCGCGGCTTTCTGGTCTACGCGACCACGCCAATGCCCGCGAGTATGATTCTGCCCGACACAGCCACCCTGCCCGGCAAGCTGGCCACAGAAGTCCTCGTCACAGCCTGCCCCGCCGAGTATGAGCCAGTCAGCCTGGTGCTCTGGAGCCTCCAACGCCTGCCGGATGTGCTTGTCGCGGCCACTGACCTGAAAGGGCCCGGTGGCGTCCTTTCGGCAACGAGTCTGGACATAAAATGGGTCAAGTGCTGGTATCAGGCCGGCTCCGCGCCCCATGGCGTCGCCCAGGACCGTAGCCGCAAAGTGCTCGTGCCGGAGCTTCTGCTCAATGACGACACCTTAGTGCGCCTGGATACGCAGACACAGCGCCAGGAACTGAAGCTTTCCTTTTCCGACGGCCCGAAGTACGTCCCAATAGACGACCCGAAGGACGTACCCTGGGGCTGGCAAGCGAAGCTAGAAGAATATCCGGTAAAGGATGCCGCTAGTCTTCAGCCCCTCGACTTACCGGCGCGGTACAACAAGCAGGTGTGGATAGTCGTCCGAGTGCCCCAGGGCGTAAGCTCAGGGACGTATAAGGGGCGCATAAAGGTCACTTCCCGGGCGCAACTGGTCACGGAAATACCGCTCACGCTCAAGGTGCTGCCCTTTACCCTTCCGCCACCCAAAACCCATTACGACATCACCCACGACTTTACCGGCAGTCTTTACTACTGGGGACAGCTCGACCCGACAGGCGCAGGCACCGTTGGCTACAAGTACAAGAGCGAGCGGCAGCTCCGCGAAGAGCTGCGCCACATGTACGAGCACAACGTCGTCGCGCCGATCATGATATGGACTCCTCAAATGGTGTACGGCGACGAAGCTCTCTTTCGCAGGCACCTGAAAATCCTTAAAGACGCAGGCATGAGCGGCCGACCGATTTACTTCGGCGATTCGGGCATGATTGGCAACCCCACCGACCTGGAGGAACTGGCCGCCCTCAAAGAGCGCGTGCGCCGCACCATGGCCATCGCGGCCGAATACGGCTTCACCGACGTGTACTTCTACGGCCTGGATGAGGCCACTGGCGAGCGGCTGGCTTCCCAGCGTCCAGCCTGGCAGGCAGTGCATGAAGCCGGCGGCAAGGTCCTTGTGTCAGGCTTTGCGGGCCACATCGAGGCCATGCGCGATATACTGGACCTGTGTAACTGGTGCGGCCGCCCTGACCCGGCCCAGCCGCCCCTCTGGCACGCCGCCGGCCACCTTCTCTGGAATTACGCCAATCCTCAGACGCCCGTCGAAGACCCTCTCGTCTACCGCCGCAACTACGGGCTGTATCTCTGGCGCCTGGACTGGGACGGCACCGCCACCTACTGCTATATGGACTCCTCCGGCACGCCCTGGAACGATTTCGACTGTGACGCCTACCGCGACCACAACGTAGCTTACCCGACCGTTGACGGCGTCGTGCGTACCCTCGCCCTGGAAGGCCTGCGGGAAGCCCTCGACGACATCAAATACGCAACGGCCCTGCGGCTGCGAATAGCCGAAGCCGCCAATAGCCCAAACGCTGCGCTCCGAAAAGCAGCCCAGGACGCCACGGACTGGCTCGAAAACACCCACTTCGAGGCGGCGGACCTGGACGCCGTGCGGCAGGAACTAATCCGCCGCATACTCGCCCTCAGCCCAAAGTAGCGGCGTCGAGGGGAATGGCTGGTTGGCCCAAAACACAGGCTTCTCTGGGGGAAACCCTTTGAAAAGGGTTCTCCCCCAGACCCCCTTCCCAAACTTCTTCATGCTGCTTGCACCCCACGCGCCAAGCACAAAGCCGCCGCCGTGAAAACTACTCCCAGCCTAACCCATGTATTCGGGTGGAGGCAGAAGCAAAGGTGAAGGAAGAGCCTTCGGGCTGTCCACGGGTGGTGCAGAAAAAGCTCGCCTAAAGCGACCAGCGCCCGATTAGTGCCCTGCCCCGTAAGGTGACTCTTGCAAAACCTTCTTCTCACGGGTGGTCCGCTCCCACCCAGCATAAGTTTCCGGCATAAACCTGTGCCGTTCACGGACTGGGAGCTACGCCAGGGTGAGTTTTGCAACAGTCTCCTAAGGAACGCTCCACGCAGCCGCGTGTCCTACTAAATGGTACGCGCTAAATGGTACTTAACTTTTGCTCGTGGCGGCGAGGCCCTGGAACGTGACGAGCAATCGGGAGACAGGACCCGTGGCGGTGGCGGCAGGTATCCTGGCGTGCATAATGACAGGGCCGCTGTTAGCCTCAGGCAGCGCCGCTGAGCCACAGCCCTTTGCCTTTGGCGTCGAGTATATGGTGCCAGGCCTGGCCCGCATTTACGCCGCGACGGGTGCGACCTGGGCTAAAGCTGCCCCGGCGGGCTTTGACTGGGGCACTATCGAGCCGCGGCCCCCTACATCCGGCCGCCATAACTACGACTTCACCATCCCCGACACCCTCTTGCGCGAATACCAGGAAGCAGGCTTTCGCAATTTCCACATCTACTTGCAGTGTCGCAACCCGTGGGCCACCTCCAAGCCCCTCCCCAAAAGGGGCCACCCCTCCTATCCGCCAAAGCCCGAGTTCCTTGACGACTATGCCGCCTACGTGCGAGCAATGGTGGAACGCTACGACGCCGACGGCCACGAGGATATGCCCGGCCTGCTCTACCCGGTGCGCTACTGGGAAATAGAGGCCGAATGGGGCACCTTCTGGCCCGCCAGCGTCGCCGAATACCTCGACCTTCTCCGCATCGCGCACCCGGCAGTAAAACAAGCCGACCCGCAAGCCCAGGTGATACTTCAGGGATTCCTGCTCTGGGGAATCTTCGAGGGCGACCCGGACCGCACTGAGCTTCAGCGCCGCCTGGCAGACCCGAAATATGGCCCGGGCGGCCGCGCCCTCCTAACAGGCATCGGGGAAGTACTCGCTCACCCGCAGCTCTTCGACGCCGTCGAGTATCACTCGCTCTCGGACTGGACGGAAGTTTTCGGCACGGCGCGGTTCCTGCGCGAGGAAATGCGCAAGCGTGGCTACGAGAAACCAATCTGGGCCGGGGATGTGAATTTCAACATTAATCCCATGCTCTGGTGGGGCCAGCCAAACTATCCATACACAGCAGCCCAAAAACCCGCAATCCTCAAATGGCTCGCCGCAATGAAAAATCCCAGAGACCAGCTTCATGCCCAGGCGGAAAAATGGTTCCGCGCCGAGCAAGCTCGCTTCACCGCAAAGAAACTCATCTCGTGCATGGGCGAGGGACTGGCCGGCATCAACATGGGCAACCTCGAGGACTGGGAAGTTTTCAGTATCCTGCCCCAAATCACCGGCACGGCGGGCTTCTGTGGCCTGATAGACCGCAAGCCCCCCCGGCGGATGGACGAGCCACGTGTGCCGGGCAAGCCGCGACCGGCCTACTGGACGATGAAGCTCGTCATCGAAAAGCTCGGTCGCTGCCACAGCCCTGGGCGGCTTTCGGGTCTCGGCAAGCACGTGTATGCCTGGCGTTTCCAAGCATCCGGGCCGGGTCACAGCTTAGACCAGCCAGAATCAATAATAGCGCTGTGGTACGAGCCGCCCATAGGTCTGTTGCCAAACCAGCCGCTACCGAGAAGAGAGGTAGAGCTACCGACGGCGGCGCAACGAATACTAGCCACGCCCATCATCACGGAGATTGGCCAGACCCAGGCCACAAGCACCACCATCAGGCCAAATCGGGGACAGGTGCGGCTGACCATAAGCGCCGCGCCGGTTCTCCTCGAAGAGATGCCCCAATAGCGCAAGGCAGGAATATACGCGGCCCGACAGAAGGGAGCCACGAGGTCCAGGAGAAGAGAGCC
>JANZZA010000045.1 GCA_026419655.1 Armatimonadota bacterium
CGCGCACATCTGCTGGACGCGCTGGCGCGCCGCCGCACCCAGCTCGCGCCGTCTCCTTTCGTCTGCCATGAGACCCACCACAGCCTCCCGCAGGCCCGCCAAATCGCCCGGCTCCACTAAAATACCCGCATCCCCCACCGCTTCCGGCGTGCCCCCAGCCCGCACAGCCACCACGGCCATCCCGCTCGCCATTGCCTCAAGCACTGTCATCGAAGGACTTTCCCTCAGTGACGGAAAGGCCAGGATACTCGCCGTCTCCCACAACTCCCGCATCGTCTCGCTGCCCCGGTCCAGCCAGCCGTGGACAAAGGTTGGTATTCTCATTCTCTGCGCCCGTTCCTCAACTTCTGCCCGCATCGGGCCGTCGCCGACGATGTGCACTTCCCAGCCCGGCATCTCCACATCCTCAAGCGCTTCCAGTAGCACCTGGGCGCCCTTACGCGGCAGAAGGCGACCTGTAAAAAGCACACGCTGCTGGTGAGAAGTTTGCGGAAACTCGGCCACGGAAATAGGGTGCGGGATTATCTCAATGCGCCACGCACCTGGCGCTGCCCTTAGGAAAAGGTCTCGCAGAAAGCTAGTAGCAAAAGTGAAGGCTGCTGCCTTGCGGACTACTGCCAGCCACAGCGGGCGCAGGAGAACATGCTCAATACCGAAGCGGTCGGGGTTGAACCCTGGCACGTCCGAGCCGTGTGGAGTCACAACATAAGGCAAACTCGTAAGTCGGTTGAGTATCCAGGCAACAACGCCGGAGGGGAAAATGAAATGACAGTGACACACGTCATAAGGATGGCAGCGATGAAGAGCCAGAGCCCGAAGCAGGGCCGGGAGAACATAAGTGGCCATCTCCTTAGTGCTGCACATGTGCCGGTGACGGCGCCAGCAAGGAACACGGAAAATACGCACGCCAGGCCTCGGCTCTTCTCGCGCCGGCAGCCCCCGAAACCCCATGGTCACCACGTCAAGCTCGTGGCCGCGGTCAGCGAGCCCGTCAACGATGTCGGCCGCAACAGGTGCCCCACCCCCGCCAAGAGGCGGGTATTCGTAGTTGCACACCAGTATGCGCACACTGCTATGTTAGATGAATAGCCAATCAGGTGTCATTACGCGGAAGTGTAGAGCGTGCTTCACCTGTGTGAACTTTTTCCTTCGCTCGCGCTGCCAAGCAGCAAAACTACCGTGAAAAACCTCTTTGTGAGACCATTGCAAAAGCCGCTTTCCCGCGTCCCAGACGCAATCTTAAGCAAAAGGTGTAACGCCTGGCACTGTACACTTTCTTCACTCTGCATGAGCCAACACTATCTCTTGGAACGGTTCCAGAAGGACATTTGCTGAGCCTTCTTCTCCAGAGTTGTCGGTGCAGAGGTCAGTGCGGGTGTGGATAATGAATAGAAAGACTCTAGGACTCTGCGCTCCACCCTTTACTCTCGCTTACCTCTTGCGGCCGCCAGGGCAGCTTTTGCAGTGGTCACCCTGGTACTTTCTCGCGCCGTTTCCATCACACGCCCTGTCCCCGGGACAACAAACGGGTCCAGCGGGAGGCGTCATAGTTCCTGCCGCCGTTCGCACACACGCCACGGGGAAGAAACTGGCGGTCTACTAACGCCGGGCCGTTCAGGCAGGTTGTGCCAACCGCGGACGTTCGGGGCGTGCCCAACACACCAGAGCCGCCAAAGCGCCACCCATGAAACTGAAGAACAAACCGTACGGGAAGGAGTTAACGGCTGCCCCCGAAATCTCGATCCAGCCGGCAGAATAGGGCCGATAAAGCCAGCCAAAGCCCATCAGGAGACCGGCAAAACCGAAACCTATAGCGGCCCATTTCGCTCGCTTTGTCACTCGCGCAAAGGTCGGCTGCGGCCGGGGGGAGCGCCGGCCAATAATCTTGCGCCATAGCAACTGCGCGACACTCCCTACTCCGGCACCTATTACAGCAGTGGGGTAAGCAGCAAGGACGGCGAGGCTAAAAGTTTTGCCGCCTTCGATGAAAAAGTTGGCCAGCGCCAGGGCAGCACCTAACAAAGCCCCAAGACTCCCTCCCGGCGCGGACCATGCCCACCGCGCAAGAACGAGACTAGCAACCACCCACCCGTATGTGGTCAGAAGTCTGACGTGTTCGCCTGCCAAAGTTCCGCCCCCTGCCCACTAGCGAAGCGCCGCCGTGAATATCGGAAAACCTGGCGCCGGTCGCCTGATCATACGCCCCCGGCCCGCGACATGCTACGCTGGCTCTGGCGTTATTGTGCCAGCCAGTATGCCGGCAATGTAGTCGCCATATTCGTAAGTTTTCACGCCGCCGGTAGTAGAGAGGTCACCAAAGCGCCCGGTCGCGAGGGCGGCCGCCACAGCGTTTTCAATATCCCTCGCGACCTCCTCTTCGCCCAGGGTATCCATCATCATCGCCGCAGCCAAAATGCCCGCAATCGGGCAGAT
>JANZZA010000413.1 GCA_026419655.1 Armatimonadota bacterium
GGCCAACACGCGTGTGATTTCGCTTTGGTCTAGCACGAAGCCGGAAACCTGTGAGACAGTGGGCATCAGGGACACGACCTTTATCTCTCATTGTGAAGTATTTCACAACGGCGAGATATGTAAACATGTTTTCCACCTCGACCTCTTCGCACCTCCTTCGGTGGATACCCTGTTGCAACCCGGCCAGTTCTACGCCGCAAAGCCCTCGCCCCCAGAAGCACGTTCCGGCACCGGCTCACCATAGGGCAGCCAGACGGAGAAAGTTGAGCCTTCGTTGACGACGCTCTCGACCTCGATCCGGCCGTGGTAGAAGTCCACCAGACGCTTGACGATGCTCAGGCCAAGGCCCGTGCCGACAATGTAGGCCGTCTCCGGGCGCTTCTCGCGAAAGAACTCGCTGAATAGCCGGCGCTTGCCCTCCTCGCTGATGCCCACGCCTGTGTCGGCAACGCTGATGCGCACGTAGGGTCCGTCTGGCGCGGCGGTTACGGTGACCCGGCCACCGGGGCGGTTATACTTGATAGCATTGTCCACCAGGTTTCGCACGATGGATACCAGCTCGTTGCGGTCGGCATAAACAGGTGGCAGTTGGGAAGATAGACACAGGTCCATGGTCACATCCTTTTCGGCGGCGAGGGGGCGGAGAAGGTCAGCGACTTCCACGATGACATCGGCGACGGATTGGGGGCCTATTTCCCGGCGCACAGCTCCGGCTTCGATGCGGGCAACTTCGAGCAAATCGTTGACGAGTTTCAGCAGGGCACCGAGACGCTCGCGGGAGCGCTGGAGCATCTCGCGCTGCTTTTCCGGGTCGGCGGCCAGGCCGTCGAGGATGACGCTGAGATATCCATCAACCGCTGCCACAGGGGCGCGGAGCTCGTGGGCGACCATGTTGACGAATTGGGCCTTGACCTGCTCCACGCGCTTGAGTTCAGTGATGTCGCGCAGCACGGTGACGGTGCCCAGAAACTGGCCCGAGTCTTCGTCAATGACGGGCGCTACGTCGGCAAGGACCCACGACGGCTCGGGCAGGTGGACAAGCTTGACTTCCTGTGAGAGGCGCTTGCGGGCCTCGCAGGCGCGGCCGATGAGAGCGAAAAGCTCAGCAGGTTCCAACACTTCGCCGAGGCGGTAGACTCTCCCAGGCTCGCGGACGCGGGGCAGAACGCGCAGGGCCGCGGGATTATAAAGGACAAGCTCATGCTCTGCGTTGCATACCAGCACGGCGTCTGCCATGCAGTTGATGACGGTCTTTAGGCGGGACTGCTCGGTGGCAAGCTGGAGTAGGCGGCGCTGGCGCTCGGCCTGGAGCCGGTTGCGCTCGCGGACAAGATTGGCATGGTCTATGGCCCTGGTTACCACGTGGAGCAGCTCATCAGGAGTGAAGGGTTTTGTGAGGAAGTCGTGGGCACCGCGCTTGGTTGCCTCGATGGCGGTGTCTATGGTGGCGTAGGCGGTGATAACTACGCACACCAGTTCTGGAGCCAGCTCGGCGGCCCGACTCAGGAATTCCAGCCCCCCCATCCCTGGCATCTTGATGTCCACAAGTGCTACAGCAATGTCCGGACGTACCCGGAGTTGCTCAAGTCCTTGCTCCGCCGTTTCGGCAAGAAGTACCTCACACGCACAACCACACAGGACCCGCTGGCAGCCCTTCCGGATACCTGGCTCGTCGTCTATGACCAGAACCGTGGCTCGCAGAGGTTGCTGTTCGGCCGAGTTGCCCCGGTCGAGACCTAGATTTTCCTGGTTGTCGGCCTGTTCCATCTTCCCGTCTCCCGCCTGACCGCGTCTACCCTGGGCGAAAAAGCCATTGTCTTGCGTCGGGATTATCCATCCGCACAGCAAGACCTTGTTTGGGTCGTCGCAGGAGAAACCCTCTGAATTATAAGGCTGTCCCCGGCCCCCTATTTCGGACCTTTTCACCGTTGCGCTGCGGCACGAAGTTGCTGACTGCCCGCACAGCGGCTACCGCAGCAAGCCCGCACCGCGATTTCGGCGCAGGATTATCCTAAGATCACGTCGGGGCGCGGCAGGGTAATAATGAAATCTATCCACTGCCCCGGCTCGGTCTCGGCTCTTATGTCACCTCCATGAGCCCGCGCGATTTCGCGGGCGATGAAGAGCCCCAGTCCGGTCCCCCGCGCCATATTATCTCCAGTCTGCAATCGGGTGAATTTGCGGAAAAGGTTGTCTATCTCGTCACGCGGCACGCCCTCGCCTTCATTCCATACATGCAGTTCCACGTAGCCGTCGCTGCGCCTTCCCCACACCCTCACCAGCCCGCCCTCGCGTCCGTACTTGGCAGCGTTGGTGAGCAAGTTGTCATAGACAATTTGCAGCAGGGACGGGTCGGCCTGGACTACCAGGTCCTCCGGCAGGTCAACATCTACGCGCATCCCGCGGTCGTCAAAGCGAGGCTTGGTGTCGCGCAGTACAGGTCTGAGTACTTCGGCCTCTACATGTACAGGGCGAGCACGTACCTCCAGCTCACCCTTTTCAATGCGAGAGAGGTTGAGGTAGTTAAGGATCATCTCCTCAGTGCGGTTGACGGCAGCCACCACATCGTCCAGCGCCTCTTTCTGCTCTTGGCTGAGATCACCAACGTAACCGTCGCGCACAGCCAGGAGATTGATCTTCATTGCCGCGACCTGGTTCTTTAGCTGGTGGGTGATGAACTCAAGAGTGTCGAGATAGTTCTGGTTCCATCGCTTGAGCTCCTCGGCGCTGCGGGCGAGATCCTCGTGGCTTTTGCGCAGGTCCTCATCGCGGCGCTGAAGCGCAGCAGCCATCTCGTTGAAGGCCACCGTAAGTCGCTTAATCTCGTCGTAGCG
>JANZZA010000051.1 GCA_026419655.1 Armatimonadota bacterium
GCTGGTCTCCTTCGATGAGGAGTCCTTCGCCTCAGGCTCGCTGGAGCAGTCTGCGAACTATGCTGTCTCCGAAGAGACTGCATGGGCTTACGCCGCCGCGCTCAACCACCTGCTCGACCGCGGAGTGTTTCTCGTCAATGCCAAGGTAGCCTACTGGTTTAAGAATGAGATCCGGCCCGAGGATGACCCGGTAGCGTTAATGTCGGAAGAACAGATAGAATCTGATGCGCTGAAACGTGCCCGAGAGCTACTTACCGCCATTCGGGAAGGGAAGCGCCCTGACCTGGCAGACAACCTCTATTTTGCCGTCACTTTGTCGGGGAACGCGGGGCGCGCGGTAGTCCGCGACTGGATGCACGGCAGCTTCGAGCAACTAGCGAGCAATGTTGATGCCTGGTTCACCGACCTTTCTGTTTTGCCTCCCGTTAGCAACCGGGAGGCACGGTCGCCGAAGTTCACCGACGACGTCTTGGGCGCTTTGCTGCGGCCCAATCAAAAACCTGGGGACCTGCCCGCGCCTTTCGTGACCCGCCTGTGGCGCGCGGCTATGCAGAACGAACCGATTCCGCGGTCGGCGCTCTCGGCAGCCCTGGCCAGAGTCAAGGCCGCCGTTTTAGCAGACGATCCGGTACGCCACGAGGCTATTGGCCTGATAAAGGCCTACCACATCAGAAAAGCGCGCGTATCGCGCAAGGAGGGAGGAGCAGTGCCAGAAGACTTCAAGCCTCGTCTCAATCCAGACCACCCGGAGCCGGCGTATCATTGCGGCCGGCTGATGGCGGTCTATGCCCAGCTTCAGCGGACGGCTCTTGGCGACGTGGGTGCCGGCGTCGTTCAGCGCTATTACGCTGCGGCTAGCGCTACACCGGCCCTTGTTTTGGGGCGCCTTGCCCGCCTGAGCACCGCTCACCTGGGCAAGCTCGACCCGGGCCTGGCGCGGTGGTACGAGCAACTCCTGGCGGAAATCTGGGGGCGCATGGGGGAGGCTGTGCCACGCGTGCTGGACCTGGAGGGCCAGAGCCTTTTCGCGCTGGGGTACTACCAGCAACTCGCAGACCTCAGGACTAAGAAAGCGGAAGTCGGTGTGGAACAGCCCGAATCTGCCGATGCCGGGGCTTCCGAGAGACCCGGCGCGGAAGCCTAACACCGCAAAGGAGGGGAAAACAATGAGCGAGGTAATCAAGAACCGCTATGAGTTTTTGCTGCTTTTCGACTGCGAAAACGGCAATCCCAACGGGGACCCTGACGCCGGCAACGCACCGCGCATTGACCCCGAAGACCTTCACGGCCTGGTCTCCGACGTGGCCTTGAAGCGACGTATACGAAACTACGTCCAGATGGCCCGAGGCAACGCCGCCCCCTACGCTATATTCATCGAGCACGCGGCAAACCTCAACTATCCCATTGCGCTGGCGCACGCCAATACGCCTGGCGGCTATTCGAAGGACAGGACCAAACAGAAGGTTGACGCGGCCCGCGCCTGGATGTGCCAGCAGTTCTATGACGTGCGCACTTTCGGGGCAGTCATGAGCACCGGCCCCAATGCCGGCCAGGTGCGCGGGCCCGTGCAGATCACCTTCGCTCGCTCCGTTGACCCCGTCCTGCCCCTTGACGTCTCTATAACTCGAATGGCGGTCGCCCAGCCGGACAAGCTCCTAGACTCTCCTGAAGACTACCTGCGAGACGTGGAAAAGAAGCCCGAGGACGAACGCCGCACGATGGGCCGCAAGAGTCTCATCCCCTACGGCCTCTACGTTGGCAAGGGCTTCATTTCGGCCCACCTGGCCCACGACACCGGCTTTACCGAGGACGACCTTGCGCTTTTCTGGGAAGCGCTGCTGAACATGTACGAGCACGACCGCTCGGCTTCCAAGGGGGTAATGTCGGTGCGTGAGCCGGTATTCATCTTCAAGCACGTCGGCACCGACAGCAACGAAGAGCAACGGGCCCGGCAGGCTATCCTCGGCTGTGCCCCGGCTCACAAGCTCTTCGACCTGGTGGAGATTCGCCGCCGTGAGGGTGTCGAGGCACCGAGAGCTTTCAGCGACTACCAGGTCATCTTCCACAAGAACAGCGTGCCAGCCGGCGTTGAGGTTGGTTTCTTGATGCACGGCGACTGCGGAGAGGCGACTATAGCCTGGGGCCAGCCGCCGGACTGGATTGACGTGGATTAGCGCCTCCGCTGGGGCAGCAGCCTGTCGGGGCGTGGGCCGGCATGGCATGCAGCTTTGCCTGTCCGGCCCGGCGCCTGAATGGCAACCACAGACAACCAAGCAGTACGAATACGAAAAAGTTTGACGAGGGGGCTGGGGGACGGCCCTTTTCGAAGGGTCGCCCCCGTCCCCCTGACCCCGGCGCGGCCCTGAGGAGGGCAAAGGCCCCCACGTCGCCAGCGCCGACGAGGAGTGGCCCATCATGTACGACGAAGACGACCTCTTACCGCTTTCGGCCCTGCGCCACCTGGTCTTCTGCGAGCGCCGCTGCGCGCTCATGTACGTGGAAGGCCTCTGGGCGGATAATCGGCGCACGGTGGAAGGCCGCCTGCTGCACGAGCGCTCTCACACGCCTGACTTTGAGACCCGCGACAACATCCGCATCGCCCGTGGGCTACGGCTGCGGTCTTTACGTCTCGGACTTGTGGGCCAAGCAGACGTCGTCGAATTCCACCAGGGTCCTGTCAACACGCCCGGCGCAGTCCTCCCCGGCCTTCCAGGGCTATGGCGGCCCTTCCCGGTCGAGTACAGGTTGGGCCTACCTGCTCTCGACGAGAGCGATTACGTTCAGCTGTGTGCCCAGGCTCTTTGCCTCGAGGAAATGCTGGGCGTCGCTGTGCCGGCTGGGGCAATGTTCTACGACCGGCCTCACAGACGCGAGGAGGTCGTCTTTACTTCCGACCTCCGCGCCCAGACAGAAGCCGCCACCCGGCGCTTGCATGAGTTGCTGGCCTCGCCCTCCACTCCTCCTCCCGTCTACGAAAAGAAGTGCCGTAGCTGCTCCTTCTTCGACCTGTGCCTGCCGCGGGAAATATCGCGTGGACGGAGCGCCGCCCAATATCTGAACCATTCCATCGCACAAGTGCTCTCTGACAGCCCCGCCGATTCCCTTTCGCAGGCGTGATGACGGGCAGTCAAGACGTGCAAACAGCACGAGACAGTTTGGGAAGGGGGTCTGGGGGACAACCCTTTTCAAAGGGCTTCCCCAGGCGGTAGTAAGCTTTTCGAGCGGCTTGCCAAGAACACGAAAATGAAGCGCCTGCTAAACACGCTATATGTGACTACCGAGGGCGCCTATCTGGCCCGCGACGGCGAGACGGTGGCGGTACGGGTGAAGCGCGAGGTCAAAATGCGCGTGCCCCTGGTGGGTCTGGACGGCATTATCTGCCTCGGCCGGGTTGGCTGCAGCCCCCAGCTAATGCACCTGTGTAGCCGCCGGGGCGTGACTATCTCCTTCTTGAGTGAAACTGGTCGCTTCTGGGCGCGCGTGCAGGGACCCGTCTCGGGCAATGTTCTCTTGCGCCGGGAACAGTACCGGAGAGCCGACGACCCCTCCGGCGCCGCCGAACTTGCCCGCGCCTTCCTGGCTGCCAAGATTGCCAACTGCCGGGCGGTGCTTCTGCGAGCCTTGCGCGACCATCCTGACATCCCTGGGGCCGCGGAAGTCTCCTCTGCCGCCGACCGCCTCCGAATCTATCTGCACCGTCTCACCCAGCCTGCGCCCCTCCACCTCTGCCGGGGGTTTGAAGGCGAGGCAGGCAAGGTCTATTTCGATGTCTTTGACCACCTCATCGTGGCTCAGAAGGAGCACTTCTCCTTCTCTCGCCGCAGCCGCCGCCCGCCGCTCGACCCAACCAACGCCCTCCTTTCCTTCCTATATGCCATCCTCGCCCACGACGCCGCCTCCGCCCTCGAAAGCGTCGGCCTCGACCCGGCCGTGGGCTTCCTGCACCGCGATCGCCCAGGCCGCCCCGGGCTGGCCCTCGACTTGATGGAAGAATTCCGTCCCTTCCTGGCCGACCGCCTGGCCTTGTCCTTGATCAACCGCCAGCAGGTCCGTCCCTCCGGCTTCCGCACCACAGCAACCGGCGCAGTCCTCATGGATGACGACACCCGCAAAACCGTGCTCAAGGCCTACCAGACACGCAAACAGGAGGAGATTTACCATCCCTTCCTCGATGAAAAAATTCCTGTCGGCCTCCTCCTCCATGCTCAGGCCATGCTCCTCGCCCGCCACCTGAGAGGTGACCTCGATGCCTATCCCGCTTTTTTCTGGAGATGAAGTGCCATGATGGTGCTGGTGACCTACGACGTCAATACCGAAACACCAGAGGGCCAAAAGCGCCTTCGCCAGGTCGCGCGAGTGTGCCAGAACTACGGCCAGCGGGTACAGAAATCCGTCTTTGAGTGCCTCATAGACCCGGCCCAGTGGGCCGAACTGCGCGCACAACTCACCTCCATCATGGACCCACAAGTGGATAGCCTGCGGTTCTACTTCCTGGGCGCAAACTGGAGAAGACGGGTGGAACATGTAGGGGCCAAGCCGGGCTATGACCCGGAAGGACTGCTCATTGTGTGAGCCGGAGAGGCCAGCAACTCAACGCGCTCCTTGAAAACTTGGGGCAGACTCACAAACGTACGTTCCGCGAACCTCTATCACACACTCGCTTCCTGGGAGATTCGCGGAATGCAACAAGCCCTGTGGGACAGCCAAAAGCTAGAAGGTGTCTCGAACCTCCTGTTCGTGGGGGCTACAATAAGAACAGGTTCGCGCAAAATAAGCCGAAAGACCCGCTGCTGTCGAACGTCCTGCAGAGCCGGTCGCCCCCCGTGCGGGGGCGTGGATTGAAACTTCGAACCTGTCCGGTATCGCATTCGCTGCCGCTGTCGCCCCCCGTGCGGGGGCGTGGATTGAAACCTGCGGTCAGTATTATTATACCACAGCAATTGCGTCGCCCCCCGTGCGGGGGCGTGGATTGAAACCTACGCCATCACGCTCACCAGCGCCAACGGCCTGGTCGCCCCCCGTGCGGGGGCGTGGATTGAAACCAAAGAGCCGTTGAAGGAGTGACGAGGAGCCATGTCGCCCCCCGTGCGGGGGCGTGGATTGAAACAC
>JANZZA010000553.1 GCA_026419655.1 Armatimonadota bacterium
GCCACGAGGCGGGTCTAAAAGTATTGCTGCACTCCTGTGGAAACGTGCGTCCCCTCGTGCCGGACCTGGTGGATGCCGGTCTGGACTGTCTCCAGCCCCTCGAAGTGAAATCTGGAATGGACCTCGTAGAACTAAAGCGGATGTTCGGCGACCGGCTGGCACTGATGGGAGGCATTGACGTGCGTGCCATGGCTGCCGAGGACCCGGCCGCTATTGAAGAAGAGATTGCTACCAAGCTCCCCATCGCTATGGAAGGGGGCGGCTACATCTATCACTCCGACCACTCGGTGCCCGACAACATAAGCTTCGAGCGGTATTGCTACGTGCTCGATTTGGTGCGTGAGTACGGGACCTACCGCAAATAAAAAGGAAGTAAAAACGAATACGTAAGAAGCAACAAGGGAGAAGCAAGTAACAAGCAGTGGCACCAAGGCAGAAGGTCAAGCTCGGCTGGCTCAGCGTCTCCCACCGGGCGGCTGAGGGAACTGCGAAAGACATTCCTGGTATCCTTTATCGGGCAGAGCCTTTGCCGATTTTGGCAAAACCTCATTTCACGACCCAGTACAGGCCACGCAGGACAACTTGTGTGTTCAAACCTGTGGCATGGACGCAGCAGGTCCGTCGAGACGAGTTTTGCAAAAATGAGCTTTGAAACAAAATCCCCCGGTGACTGTTGAAAAACCAGCGGTTCATACGTGAGCCGCGCCCATGCAACATAAATTTCGGGCGCAAATCCGTACCGTCCACAGACTCGGACCTGCGTCGAGGCGACCCTTGCGACAGCCACCTCTGAAGGTACTCCTCTCAGCCTCTCCCCTATCCGTTTCTGGCCTATAAGCCACTGGAGGACTTGCGAAGGGGGGCGCACTCTAAGCTGGCGGCGGTTCTTTGTCCTCTACGGCAGGACCAATGAGGCTTGGCTCCCAGACAACAGTCATGACGCGACTGAAACACCGGCCGCTGGGACAAATGCCACGCGCAAAACGCGAAACAGCATCTTGCCTGGCCGCGCCGCTCAGTCGCCCAAAACCTATCGCCCCCATCAGCCACAGGCTGGCGAGGTCTTCGCCCGTGCTGACCCACCCGCACCCTGGGCACACAGCACGCATACTGTCACGCATCATGTCCGCGGCCTGCTCGCCTGTCATACCTGCTGCCTTAAGGACATCTATGATGGCTCCACAAAGCTCGTCAAATTCGCGGATGAGAATCGTGGCCCGAGCGCTCTCGGACTCGGCGACAGCACGCACCAACCTCTCGCGAGCGGCTCTGCTTTGTCCTTCATCCATCCCGTCAATCTTTCCGCGCACCCACCTGAGGATACTGCTCAACCCCATGGCTTTTGTTCCCCTCTTTTTGCGACGGGATCTCAAGCGGCACCATTGCCACAAATGTGAACGTCTAACCTGATTATACCCCATTGAGCCTCGCCACACCATAACGCGGCGCTGAAAAGCTCCATCCTGCGCGCCTACGGCCAAAGCGGCGCTCACCTGCGGACAACCTTCCCTGGGAAACGTCTTCCTCAAGAAGACTCCCCTCAGAGACTGTTGAAAAGGCCAGCGTTCGCTTATCCCAAAGTGAACAAAGTGTAGAACGCCATGCGCCCGGTCTTTTACCTGCGACTGCGTGCGGAGGCTGCGAAAGTGACTGATGCAGCAGCGTCCCTGGAGACTGCTGAAAAAGCTAGTGTTCGCTTATCCGAAGTGAAAGAGGTATGCAACGCCCTGCCCCGACCGTTTACTGGCGGCCGGCCGTGAAGCTGAAAAAACGACGTTTGCACCCGTCTCACTTGAGACTGGCTTCTCAAACTTTCCGGCACTGTTTCCAGTCTGTGTGTATCGTCTGGGGGACAGGAGCGCCCCAGATAGTTGCGTCCGGCAAGAACTCCCCTGGAGAAGGCCCTCAGCCCAAGGCGGAGAAAAGAAATTCTCAACGGCGGGAAGCCTAACCAAGGGTGCTGCATGTCGCGATGCCGCGTGGCCATGATGGGCGCTGTCGAGAAGAGTCGCGCGCGGAGCTAAAGCCACGAAAAGTAACAAGATGGCAGACATGCTGTGTCCTTGGTCAAACATCAAGGCGTACAGAGGTGACAAATGACTGCACGCGAGAGGTACGTGGCTTGTTTGACTTATGGCGAGTTTGACCGTCCCTTTCTTCTGGAATGGGGACCGTGGCAGGCCACCCTTAACCGGTGGAAGGAAGAAGGACTGGAAGAGGACTCCCCGCCAGAGTACGCAGAATGTGACCCGAGGATTGGTGTGCCGGTTAATTTCGGGCCGCTGCCGCCCCATGAACGGGTGACCGTCTGTGAAGACGAGGAAACCATCACGTACATAGACGACCGGGGCATCACACGGCGAGAAAAGAAGATAGGTCCAGAGACCTCGATGCCGGATTTTGTTGATTACCCGCTCAAGAGCCGCCGCGACTGGGAGGAAAACATCGCCTGGCGCTACGACCCCGACACGCCAGAGCGATTCCCAGACAACTGGAAACAGTTCGTCGAAGACGCAAAGAACCGAGAGGCACCGCTTCTCGTCAGCGCCTATCCACACCTGGGCATGTTCGGCCCCTTGCGCGACTTGATGGGCATCGAGACCATTGCGCCGATGCTCTACGACGACCCCAAGCTTATGCGCGACATAGCCCGGCACTGGGGCGACTTTCACTACCGCATCCTGGAGCGGATCTTAAATGACATAGTGCCAGACGAAGTGAGCTACTGGGAAGATATGGCCTTTCATAGCGCTTCTCTAATATCGCCGCGAATGTTCCTGGAGTTTTTCGGGCCGGAATACAAGCGCCTGAACGAAATGCTCAAAGAGGCAGGAGTGCCGATAATCGGTGTGGATAGCGACGGCAACGTGTGGCAACTGCTGGACGCCTTCTTAGAATGTGGGATTCACTACGTATGGCCCATGGAAGTGGCAGCTCACATGGACGTGAGGGAAGCCAAGCGTCGCTACGGCCAACGGTTGTCGTTCCACGGAAATATTGACAAGCGCGCCCTGGCCGCCGGGCCGGAAGCTATTGACCGAGAACTGGAAGCCAAATGCCCCTTGGCCTGGGAAGGCGGCTATATCCCAACTGTAGACCATTCCCTGCCACCGGACATCTCATACAGTAACTTCAAGTACTATATGCGGCGCAAGAAAGAACTCCTGACCGCACGGCCGAGCAACTGAAGCGCAGGGCGCGGCACGACACGGCCGGCAATACCGGACTGGGGGATACATTGGCGTCCAGCCCTCCGGTTGGACACTTATGGTATTGTTTGGCGGAAGTGTTGACGGGTAAACTTGCAAAGTGAGAATATGCTTGAACCCTCTCGTATGGACCGGAGCGCAGGCATGGGAGAGGCGGACAATAGCCTGCGTAGGTCAGTGTACCAGCGCCGTCGCGAAGGGCTACTCCATGCGCTGGTCGCTGTTTGGTGCGTGACTGTCCTGGCAGCTCACCCGCGGACGGGAGGCTGGACACTCTTCCGGGCGCCACAGAATTGGGCCTATGACCAAGCTCTGCAGCACCGCAAACCCCTGGACGCTTCCGCCATCGTCATCGTGGGCATAGACGAACGTAGCATGATGCCCTCGCACCTGGGCCGTTTCCCCTGGCCACGGCGAGTCTACGCACAGTTACTATCCCGTTTGAGGAATGCCCGGGCCGTGGGATTCGACATCATATTTGCTGAGCCGGACCGTGCTGACCCCGCCTCAGATGCCATCTTCGCGAACGCAGTGAAGCGCCACGGCCGAGCGGTTCTTGCGATGCACATAGCTCGTCAAGTGGAGATTAGCGGGCAAGACAAACAACAAGCATCGGCCGCCGAGCTTAAGTTTGCGTTTACACCTTGGATAGTCAGGTCAGCTCAAGTAGCAATGCCTGTACAGAACCTGGCCCAGGCAGCGGCAGGTGTAGGATTCGTAGACATCCAGCCGGACCCTGACGGGATTGTGCGACGTTTCAACCTGGTCTTGGTAGACGAAGATGGGCGAATTTATCCCCATTTCGCAGCCGAAGTGGCGAGAGTGGCCGCGGGCGTGAGTCGAGACGACTTTATAAGAAGCCTGGCGGAGCGCCCCGTCCGTATATTTGGGAAATTGTTGGCTTCAGACGGTGCCGGGCGTGTGCTCGTTAACTATCCCGGACCTTCAGGCACAGTAGAACAATTCTCCTTTTGCGACGTGATCGAGGGCCGCACGAAGCCAGAAAGTTTCGACGGCAAGATCGTGCTGGTCGGAGCGACCGCACCCGGACTGTACGACGTGCGCCCGGCTCCCTTTGCCGAGCGAGCACACTTCTATCTAGGCGTCGAAACAAATGCAGCGATCTGCCGGATGCTCGTCGAGGGGAACTATCTCGCCGACTCATCGCGGTCGGCCGGCTGGATAGTGCTTGGCGGCCTGCTGGCAACTGCGGCCGTGCTGCTGGTGTGGTTGCCATCCCAGAGCCTGATAGGCGTGCCGGCAGGCTTGGGTATACTGGCCATAGAGACGGGCGCGTTCTTGGCAGCCTTTTACGGGGCAGGCAAAGTGCTTCCATGGGGGCCTGCAGCTCTGGCAACGGCTATCGGATGGGGGTGGAGCGCCTATCGTCGTCTGGGCGTGGAGCGGAGTGTCATTCGCGACGAGTTCTCGGCTTACGTCTCGCCGGAAGTTCTGGCGCAGCTCATGCGCCAACCCGACGTGCTCGAACGAGGTGAACGCCGCGAGGTTACTCTGCTTTTCTCCGACATCCGGGGCTCAACAAGTCTCGCCGAGAGAATGCCGCCCGAGCAGTGGATTGCACAGTTAAATGAGTACCTTACGGCAATGGCCGACGTGATACTGGCGGCTGACGGGTACCTGGACAAATTCATGGGCGACGGCATCATGGCAATCTGGAATACCTTTGGCGACCAGCCGCACCACGCCGACTTAGGTGTGGTTGCAGCTAGAGCCATGCTGGAGCGACTGGAAGGCCTGAACCGTGAGTGGGCCGCGCGGCCCGACCGTTGCCCACTTCGCATAGGCATCGGCCTGCACACCGGTGAAGCTATTGTGGGCAACGTGGGGTCAGCCCAGCGCACTCAGTTTACGGCCATCGGCGACACGGTCAACGCCGCCGCCCGCGTTGAGGAAGCCACCAAGGCTTTGCGGGTGCCCCTGGTGGTCAGCGAGGCCACGGTGCAAAAACTGACAACGCCGCAATCAGACTTAGTTGAGCTGGGGGAAGTAGCGCTGCGCGGTCGAACAGAGCCCGTGAGGGTCTACGGGCTGACAGTTTCAAGGGAGGTGATGCACAGTGTGGCGCAGACGCAAGACGAAGCCGAGGACCCAGGCGGAACTCCTTGCCCAGACGCTTGAGGAAATAAAGGAAATCCAAGCGCGGCGGGCAAAAATTCTTCCGCGATTCTACCGACGACTGCTCCCGGAATGGCTTGACCGGCGCGTGCTATTAGCTGTTCTTGGCCTTTTCGTGGTTTTTATAGCCGACGGCGTGCGCCGGGAGAACGAAGAGTTCGTAGCAAAGCTGACGCAGGTCACCGGCCAGGTCCAGCTACAGAAAGCAGGGCAGACGCAGACCACGCCAGCGTTGCCCAAAGCGAAGCTCGAAGACGGCGACATGCTGGCAACAGGCCCAGATTCTCAGGCCACGCTGGAGTTCCCGGACGGCACAGCAGTCACGGTGGCTCCCAATAGCGTCTTCGAAGTGCGCCTCATTGAATACAGCCGTGGCGGCCGATGGCGAAGTCGCAGTTTCCGGCTGCTCGGCGGCCAGATTTTCGCGAAAGTCTCCAAATACTTCGGCGCCGGATCAGACTTGCGCGTGTACACGCCAGCAGCCGTGGCAGCCGTGCGTGGTACGCAATTCGCCCTGAGCTACGACGACAGCAGCAAAACGGCTGGCCTGATCTGTCTCGACGGGCAGGTCACTTATGCCGGCTGGGCGGGCACGCCTGTGCTCGTGAACCCAGGCCAGCAGTCAGTTGTCTCCTACGGCAGCCAGCCGTCCAATCCTGCGGCCGCCGAGCCGTCCGCCGTAGTACCTTTCAGCGCTGCTGCTATGATCCCTGATAAGAGCGCTCCATTTCTCAAAAAGGTTGAGCTTACAATGACTGCCTGGCTAGACCTGCCGCTGAGCGTACTGGGCATCGGACGGTGTAGCTGGGGCGTCGGAGCCGCGGAATACGCTCGCCGGGCGGCCGCGATGGAAAGCCTGCGGCTTATCCACCAGCATCTCGAAGGCGCCACTGAGTATCCCAGTTTCGTAGACCCGTGCACGCTGCGCGAACTTGGCATCCCCGAGCGCTACGCGAAACGCCTGCTCTCGGTCTTCTCAGGAGGAAGCATCGAGCGATACATGGGCTTCGGCCAGAGCTTCGTACTGTACGCGCGCGCTCGCGACAAAAAGCGCACTCTGTACCGGCTCACACCCTACGGCGTGGAAAAAGGTACCGAAGAAGACGAGCGGTTTCTGGGATACTGAGCAGACCGGTACAGAAGTCGCTACACGGTCTCCCTGACTCTGTCGCAGGTAAAAGGTCAGGCGCGCGGAGTCGTGTGCTTCTGCGGCATGCATTAGCGAACACCAGCTTCTGCAACAGTCCCCCGAGAAATCGTGGCCTGCGGGAAAGAGATAGAGCGCCTGGGGGACCCTGCGAGACGGGAAACCCAGCCGGAATGAGTCTCGGTCTCTTCACCGTCTTAGAGTGTCTGCGTGGCCTATGAAAGCCTGCGGCACACGGTCTAACAATGATGGTCTGCTTTCCCGATACTTTTATGCTACTTCCACCGCACGCACTCTCCGCAGGGGAACAACGGCTCGGGCGCCGGCCAACACAACACCCTTTGGCCGCTTCACGCAGGCCGAAAGAAAAGCGCACCGCTACATCAGGTGCTCGATGACCTGTGCCATTTCCCGCCGCGCCTGCAGGTAGACTTCCGGGTCCTGCGACCAGTTGGCATAGTCTTTTACAACCGCGTCGTCAATCGCCAAGAGCCGCTCCGCGCGGGCCAGGATAGAGCTGGATGCGCGACCGTCGGCCCGCGCTTTGTTCACATCGTCCCGAAAGAGCATAAAGTACTTGTAATCCTCCAGGCAATAGCGAACATTCTCCCAGCGAATAGTATCAATC
>JANZZA010000558.1 GCA_026419655.1 Armatimonadota bacterium
CTGCGGCGGCAGCCAACCTATCCGAGGGCTACGTCGAGAAGCATCATGATGGCGAATCCCAGAATGGCGCCCATGGTAGCCTCGTCGCTGTGGCCATCGCGGTGAGCTTCTGGCACCAGGTCCTCCATTACCACGAAGACCATGGCGCCAGCGGCAAAGGCCAGAGCATAGGGCAATACTGCTTGCACTGCCAGGACAAAGGCAGCCCCCAAGACTCCGCCAATCGGCTCGACGATGCCCGACAGCGCACCAAGCCAGAAGCTTCTGGTGGGCGGTAGTCCTTCACGGCGAAGAGGTATGGCAACAGCAAGACCTTCGGGGATGTTTTGGATGGCAATTCCGATGGCCAGGGCGATGGCGCTGGCCATAGTGGTGGCTGAGCCTGAGGCCGCCGCCGCTATGGCAACGCCCACGACCAGCCCCTCTGGTAGATTGTGAATAGTGATGGCTAGGGCCACCAGAGTGCTGCGCCGCCAGGAGCTTTTAGGGCCCTCGCGGCGGTCGCCCGCCAGGCCGGGATGTAGGTGCGGGAGCAGACGGTCTACAAGCCGGAGGAATAGCGCGCCCAGTAGGAAGCCCGCGGTCACAGGTATCCACGACGGCACCCCTGTACCAGAGGCCATTTCGACAGCCGGGGCGAGCAAAGACCAGAAGGCCGCCGAGACCATGACGCCTGCGGCAAAACCCAGCAAGGCGTCCATTACCCGCCGGCCAGGCTCGCGGGAAAGAAAAACTCCCGCCGCGCCCACGGCCGTCGTCGCGCATGTGAAAAGCGTAGCCACAAGAGCCTGCAGCAAAGGGCTGACTACAGTCATAGCTGGAAGTGCGCGCACTACGTAAGACGCCAGACCAGATTCCCCGCAGCCCTTGGCCCGCGCTCAGCACCCCGCCTGGACCGTACTGACACGCTGCAAAACATGTTACCTGATTCTCTGTATCGAGGAAACTGTTGCCCAATGCGCGGGAGTATTCAGTTTACTCGGGATTGTGTTTCAGGCACGAAAAAGTAAGCCCTGGGGAATGACCTTGGTGGTCTAGCCTGAAACCCTGTGCTGGCTTATAAAGGCCGACAAAAGTCTATAAGTTTGCATGTGCCGCCTTTTCCCTCCGGGCGCAGCTCCGGGGAGCTTCAGAAACCCTTGCGACAGTGTCCTTAGGTGACTGTTCCAAAACCTGATCTTAGCCGGCCTAAGGCGACGGAGCCGTACATCTGCGTGGCCCGATCTTGGACCCGTAAACGTGCCCGGGGATCCGGTAAGCGGCTTTTGCAACAGTCTCCTTAGAAAAACGAATACTCCCCAAAGGCCATCTCTTAGCCGCCTTGCCATACTTCTTTGCGGTACGCTCGCCCCACCGGGAGCGGTAGTTGAATAGACGATGGCTCCCGCCTATCATAGGGGAGCCGGGTTTTGGTTGCGGCTACACGTGACCCTTTTGGCTCCCAGGAGAAAGCTGGAGGGATGCTCATGGCAGTCGGCCTATGCCTTTATCTGGCCGTCATAAGTCAACCCGGTCATGTCATCTTCGCGAGCTTTGACGAAGGTCTTCGGGCAGACAGAAATGATTGGGCGGCTCTGGAGCCGGTTGTGGCCACAGGTTTCCGCCTGAGTGCTGCTGGCGAAGGTTGCCCCACGAATCCGGGGGGCCGCGCCCTGGATGCAGGCTTTTCGCCGGACATATACCGTGGAAGCTTTGCCCTCCCCCTTCCAGAGGACGCCGACCTGCGCCAGGGCACAGTAGAGCTCTGGTTTCGCCCGGCCTGGCCCGCGGGCACGCGGGACGTATTCGCCCTGTTTAACATAAAGCTCCGCGGCGGCTACTGGAATGGGCTGTGGCTGGGCTACCACGGCACCATCGGCGCCGATGCTGAGGCTCTTGGCTCTAACATAATGGACGGCCTGGACCACCCCGCCTACCTGTGCCCGTCCCGCCATCTGGGCTGGCGGGCCGGCGAGTGGCATCACCTGGCCTGGACCTGGACCGACCAGACCTCCTATGTTTTCTGGGATGGGAAGCTCATCGCTCAGGTCATTTCCTCCGTCCCCTTCCGCACGCACAACAATGAGGGTCAGGTGTGTTTGGGCGGTGGCTTTCGGTCGGACACTCCGGCACGGGTGATGATTGACGAATTCCGCTTCTGCGACGTGCCGCTTTATTGTCCTGACGCTCCGCCGGACCCCATGCGCAGGATAGGCGGCGACCTGCCTCTGGGTATTGCCACCCTCTCCGTCGGCGCCAAGGCCGTGGCCGATAGCACTGCCGCACCTCAGCCTCTAAATGAGGACGTACCAGAGCTTCACGACGGCGTTTACGGGCCGGCGGTACAGGTAGGGCTGCAGAGCGGGCTGGGGACGGTCACGGTGCGTCTGGCTGAGGAGGCTGACGTGGCCGGTTTTGAATGGAGCCGCGATGGGGTGCCCTATGCTGGCCCCGAGGGACGGGGCTGGGCACACGTGCTGCCCTATCCTCTGGAGTACTCCATCGAGACCAGTCTTGACGGAAAGACCTGGGAGAAGGCCTTAGAAGAGCCGAATTTCCGCATTACCCCGAGCTTTGTGGCGAGCCACGAGGCCCTGCGCTTTCGCCATGACTTCCCGGCTCGCCGCGCGCGATACGTGCGCATGGACATCCGCCGGGGCCCAAGGGGCGACTGGCAGATGGTGCTCGATGAAGTGGCCGTCTACGCGCCGGACGGGCGCAATCTTGCCCGCGAGCCGGGCGCACAGGTGTTTACCGAGATTACGTCCCGCGCATGGGAATACGATGCCCGGCTTGCCATTGACGGCCGGTGGGGCAATGCGAGCGCGTGGCGGTCGGCCGTGCCCGGCCAGGGCACCCTGACGGTTGAACTTCCCGCTACGGCAACCATAAGCAGCGTTGTGTTCAGCCGCAGCCGCGAAGGGCTTGCCAGCGATGGCGTGCCCTCTGCCGGCCGCCTCGAGCTGAGCCTTGACGGAGAGCACTGGGCTGCCGTGGCCGAGATAACTGGCACCGACGCTAAGCCCAGAGAAGTCCGTCTTGACCCGCAACAGGCCAGGTTTGTACGCCTGGTTATCACGGCTACCGCAGACGGAAAGGAGCCGATCATAGATGACCTGCGTGTCTACTAACCGGTCGAGACCCTTGTGCGCGGTGTGGGCAGCATTAGTCGGTATGCTGACCCTGACTGCCGCGAGTATGGCCGCCCAGCCGGCGGTCACAACCCTCGAAGACCGCGCTGCTGGGACAAGATTCCTCCTGGACGGCAAGCACGGAAATCTGGCGGGCGCATATTTCGGGGGGCAACAGCTCCTTTCCGCATGCCTGGATGAATACTGGTCTCAGGCCGAGGATTTGTCTTTCCCCGCGCGGTCATCAGAGGCCGAGGATGAAGTGGTGAGTGTCAAAAGCCGCAAAGGTTGGGTTGAGTACGTCTGCCGCAATCCGGTCCTGGGGCTGACGCTCACGAAGACGTACGCCCGTGGGCCCGTCCCCGGGAGCTTGCGCAAGACCGTAACCATCAGGCCGTTTGCGCAGCGGCAGGTGGTGCATGTTTTGTCGCGCGTGACCCTGGCGCCGGCTTTTGCCCGCGACGCATGGCTGTATACGCCGCGCCAGTCGTGGCTCGGCCGCACCCTGCTATATGGCGTCCGCAAGCTAGCCGATGTCAAGGAACCTGTTATGTCTACATCAGGGTGGGATAACCGCTTCGTGGTTGGTTTCCGGCCAAATCGCACGGCGGCTGTGTCTCACTGGCTTGCGCAAATGGACGGTGTGTGGGTCCCGTGCTCGGTGGGAGTTGCTGAGTGGGGAAAGGAGCCAGCCGTGGCCCTCACCTACATGCCCGATGGCTGGCGTTACCGGCTGCTGATGGCCTGCGAAAATCAGGAAACTTCCGCGGCGTGCGATTACGTGCTGCACCGCGGCGACTGGTACGACTCGTGGCGCTTGTATCGCACTCTGCCCGAGCTGCGCGAGACATATGCGCATCTGGACACAGTCCCGGAGTGGTGCAGGAAGATAAAATACGCATCCTTCTGGTCCCCACCGGAGTACCAGCAATATGCCTCGACGGTGAAGGGGCTTTGTGACCGGCTGGGGCCGGACGCATATTTTACTGCTGGAATTTTCGCCTGGTCGCTGGATGGCGATTATGAGACGGACCGGCCCTTCTTGACGGAGACCTTATCTCTGGTCCTGACGCCTCAACACATGCACCGCGCCATCAGCGCGATCCAGGAGGAAGCACGGGCCAAGGTGGGCCTGTACATCCAGGGCGGCCTCATTGACAGCGAGAGTCAGATGTATCGCGACCATCCCGATTGGGTAATCCGGGACGCGAAGGGTCAGCCCATTGACTCGGGCTTTGCTGACAATCCGGTGGGACATATGTACATGGCCAATTGGCGACACGAGCCATGGGTTCAGCATCAGCTATCCCGCGTGCGAGCCGTCTGTCTGCGATACGACTGCGGCTGGATATACTGCGACGGAGGAGGCTACGGGGAATTCATGGAGTGGGCGGGGCGACAGGTGATGAATGCTGCTCATTGCCGGCGACTCAATGAGCGCTTCCTGGAGGCCGTCCGGTCCACAGGCGCCGGCCGCGGCCTGCTCATAAATTCTCAGAACATGCCCTTCGCCGATTTTAGCTGGCTGGAGTGTCCCTACTTTGGTCAGCACATCGCATGGCGCGATACTGTGGACTTTTGCTTCGACACGGAATGCCAGTCTGACCCACGCTATACCCTGGAGCCGTTGTACTGGAGCGACAATGACCGGTATCTGGCGATGTGCATAGCTTTCGGCTGGGTACCCGTGGGGGAGGTCTCGCCAGAGAAGCCCGAGGCCACCTGGCGGGCCATTGAGGCGGCGTATCGGATGAAGCCGGCCCGCATCATTTACGATTCCCGTGCCACTTCGCCTGTCTGGTGGCGCGATAGCCTGCCGATAGTCACCTTCGCCGAGCGCCTGGGGGACGAAGTAATCGTGCCTGTGCTAAACTTCTCTGAGCGCCACGAAGTCACCGTCGAGGTAGACCTGGGAGCGGTGGGTCTGGAGCAAGCCCGAGGGCTGCGGGCAACGGTTTATCAACCGCTTATTTCACCGGAAGTTGCTCAAATCCAGGGCCGCCCGGCAGCCAGGAACAAGCTGGCTTTTGATCTGGTCGTGCCGTCATCCTGGCGGGGCATAACGCTGCTCACACTGGCTCCTGATCGGTGATGCTTTGGCGTGGCAATGCGCAAGAAGGCGGCTGGAGGCGAAGGGGGGAGGTAGTCGGGCTCGTAGCCTACCTGATCGCAGGCCTTCTTGTGCCAGCCACCCTTATACCGCTGACGACGACTAACGAGGGCCTCTACGCCCAGGTCGCCCGCGAGATGCTCGAAACCGGCGACTGGGTCGTGCCTCACTTCAATTCTGTCGTCTACTTCGAGAAACCACCTTTGCTTTACTGGCTTGTGGCCGTCTCGATGAGGTTGTTCGGCGAGAATGCGGCTGCGGCGCGGCTTCCTTCTATCCTGGGCGCAGCCGTCGTCGTCGCCACGGCCTTCTGGCTGGGAGGGCTTATGCTCGGCGAGTCTGCCCGCGCCCTGGCCGCCTTAGTCATGGCCACCAGCCTCGGTTTCTTATTGCTGGCAGGACAGGTCATGTTCGACTGCCTGTTGGCTGCAGGCGTGGCGGTCAGCTTAGCAGGCTTCTATGCGGCGTGGCAGCTCAACCGCCGCAGCTTCTCGTACCTGGGCTACCTGGGGCTGGCCGCGGCGACGATGACTAAGGGCCTTGCGGCGCCTGTGCTCGTGGTGCTGGTCTTAGTATGTTGGGCTGCTCTGGGCCGTGACGTGGGAAGGCTTCGTCCGCTGGCCGCTGCCGGCCCCGTGTGCGTCTACCTGCTTCTCGTCGTGCCGTGGCATCTTGCGATTTCTCTGCGCCGCCCAGACTTCATCTGGTTTTATTTTTACAACGAGCACATCGGGCGGTTCTTGGGCACCCGCCAGCCAAAGGACTATGGGGCGGGCCATTGGTTTACGCCCATACTGGGCCTCGTATTCATAACCATTCCCTGGGCCTTTGTGCTACCAGTTGGCGTTTACAATGCCTGGAGGCGGCGCCGCGACGTGCAGACCGGACCAAGTCTCGAGTTCCTTCTCTGCTGGCTAATTGCCCCACTTATTTTCTTCACCTTCTCCGGCAATCGCCAGTACGCCTATTCGATGCCTGTAGCGCCGGCCGCAGCCCTGCTTGTCGCCGCTGTCTGGCAAGCGGTACGTTCAGACGACCCGTCCGCACGCTTGCAGGCCGCGGTGCGCACGTCCACAGGCGTGTTTTTCCTCGTCACGGCGGTGGGATGGCTGGCGTGCGGCCTGAAGCTGCGTGCGGAGGGAGCCTCGGCCGCTCGGGCTGGGGTCATATTCATGAGCTTATGGCCGCTCATAGTGGGCTTGGCTCATGGTTTCGTCTTATCGCCCTCGCGCGGGACCGCGTCGCTTCTCAAATCCACCGCCACCGGCGCGGCCATCACATGGCTGCTAGCTGTCAGCTTGTTGCGACCTATCGGGGTCTTCCAGAGCGAATGGTCCCTCGCCCGTGACGTGATAGCTCACAACCCGGCGCCGGGCGCCGTAGTCGCCGTTGAAGGCCGTCTTGAGGACTACTCGAGTTTCGTGTTCTACCTCCCGCGCAGTCTGCGGCCCATATACGTGGTCGAGGGCCGCATGGGCGGTGACCTCCAGTACGGCAGTACCGACCCAGAGGTGCGCCATTTATTCCTTTCCCAGGCCCAGTTCGCTGAGTTGTGCACCCGCCGCCCGGTGTTCTACGTCACGCACAACCCGCCGCGCCTTCCCCTGCCCCCGGGCATGGAGAAAATGAGCGGCACGCACAAGCGGACCCTCTGGCGCTGCGGCGGCACCCTACTGCGGCCGCCATGACGCAGCCCCCCACCGCTGGAACGCCCAATCCCGCGTCGGTGCCCTATTTGTCGCTCGGCTTTCTTCTGGGGGAAACCCTTTGGAAAGGGTTGTCCCCCAGACCCCCTTCCCAAACTTTTTCGTGCTGCTTCCACCACGCGCGCCCATTGACGACGCGCGAACCGCAGCAGTGTAGGATGCAACCGCCGGCGTGCCTTTACACGTCCAGCGTCGGGGGCCTATGAGGGATGCCTGCTCCGCAGGCTACTTCAGGAACAGTTCGATTACAGGCACGACTACGTTGGGCTTTTGGATGGGCAGGGTGAGCGTCAAAGTATCTCGCTTTGCGCCTTCGTAGCCGGCCTCTTGCCATGGCTCCAGGCCCTTCATGAGCACTTCAGAGCCATCGTTGAGCAGTTGTGCGTATTCAACCCTTCCCGCCAGGCCGTCCAGGTGCAGGTGCTGGACTGGCCAGGCAAGCACATGCACGTAAAGGCGCCTGCTGGTCGGGTTATAGGTGAGCAGGCAGTTGTCGGGCTTTGGAACATCGGCCGGGGCTGGGCCGCAGCCGTAAATGGAGCGGCTGTGACGGCGCATCCACTCGCCGATGCCGCGCAGGCGGTCCATGGCCCGGTCGTCAAATTCTCCGCGCGCCGTCGGGCCGACGTTGAGGATGAGGTTGCCGCCCTTGCTGACAACCTCGATCAGCATCCTCACAAGCTGGTCAACACTCTTCCAGGTAGCTTCGTCGCGATGATAGCCCCATGACCCCGAGAAGGTCTGGCACGTCTCCCACACTACCGGCTGGCCGCCCACGGTCACCCCTTCGCGCGGCAGCCACTGCTCCGGCGTGCGATAGTCCCACCCGCCCTCAACGTCGAGAAGGTCCAGCCGGTCGTTTATCAGGATGCCCGGCTGTAGCTCCCGCGTCATCCTGAGCAACGTCTCGCTGTCCCAGTCGTAGCGGCTCTTGCCCAGGCGGTTGTCCAGCTCGCCCTTTTCGTTTCGGGCCGGGTAGCTGAAGTCGTAGAACATGATGTCAATCTTGCCAAACTGTGTGAGCAGCTCCCGCACCTGGCCGTGGAGGTACTCGATGTACTTGCGCTGGTCGCGGTTTTCATTGAGCTTGTCCCGGTCCGGGTGATTGCGCATTGAGTGGACGTTGTCTATTACGAAGTGGGGGTGATGCCAGTCAATGAGGGAGTGATAGAAGCCCACGCGCAGGCCCCTCGAGCGGAAAGCCTCGACCATGGGCCGGAGCAGGTCACGGCCGGCTGGAGTGTTGGGCGCCTTATAATCGGTGAGCTTCGAGTCCCACAGGCAGAAGCCCTCATGGTGCTTCGTTGTGATCACAAAGTATTTCATTCCGGCGCCAGCGGCTGCATCCGCCCACACTTCGGGATCGTAAAGGTCAGGGTCGAAGTGCTTGAAATACTTGCTGTCGTAAACGTCGTCGGGTATCTGTTCATACTGCTTGACCCACTCATGGCGGGCGGCCATGGCATACAGGCCCCAGTGGATGAACATGCCGAAGCGGTCATGCTGAAACCAGGTGACGTCGCCCTTGGCCATCTTTTCTTCTGACATCTCGGTACCCCCAGAGAAGAATAGTGAAGCGCCGTGTTCATCTCCCGCCAGCTTTTTCCTTCGTCTTGCCGCGGTGC
>JANZZA010000561.1 GCA_026419655.1 Armatimonadota bacterium
CAGCCAAGGTCTACCCTGTCCGGGCAAAGAGTGTTTTCTGCCACCAGGTAACAGGCCAGCCGTGCCGCGCTGGTGACCGGATTGCAAAGCCCGTGGCAGTACTGGATGCACACTTTCATCGGCGTTCATCTCCATCTTGCCAGACCCCGAAGTCTGTGCACGTTATTCAGTTGGGTCCTGCACAGCCACCTGGTGAGCGGCCGCGGCTTGGCTGCACGGGCATCTCTTTGCGTCGTCTTTGGGTTCCTGCTGCGCCGGGAGCTGGCCTGCTACCACACCAGCGATTGTCTGGGCTACGGCTTCGACGATGGCGCGCCCCTTTGGCCCAAGGTATTTTCTGTCCAGGCCGCGCCTCCCGAGCCCAAGAGACTGCATCACTTCGGGGATATAGACGCACGCGACCGACTTTGCCCCAAGCCCGGCCAGCAGCCTGGTGGCACACCTGAAAGAGCACCCTTCTACCACAGCTACAGGGCCCTCCCTTACCTTGTCCACCCAGGGAGCAAGGCGTGCCAGCACCCGGCCAATCCCTACCAGCTCCACCGGTGTGCCGGCTTCTGCAAGCAGTTCCGCTGCCCTGTAGGCAGCGTAGCGGCTCACGGTGGACAGAGGATTGCCAATGCCGTTGCAAGGAAGAATGATCCAGTTGCCCATGGTGCCACCCTGTTTAAGTCGGTATGATGCGGAAAGCGACGATTTGCTCCGCATTGTATGAACGTTTCCCTTGCCGCAGACGGTTCCCGCGAAACTGCGAATCTCACTTCTGAGTGCCTCCGCCTTCGGCACCAATGGCGCTGATGCGACTGCTGAAAAAGCCACACTGGCTGCGGTCTCACCTGCTACCGTCAGTGCAACCCTGGGTGGGCGGAGCTACGCAAATGGCAAGTAAAAACTTGGCTGTGCCAGGTTTTTCAGCAGTCACCTGACCGCCGTTTTGTTACCGACCGAATCCTCTCGGGGTCATGCAAGCCTGCAGAATGGCGACAGCGGATTCGGGGTTGGATAGTCGCAACGGCGAACACAGCCCGCAAGGGTTTTCAATCGGCATGGCTGGCCGCCAGGGGCAGACCTCCGCCACCGATGGGGCTGGGATGGCGAGCACAGCACGAAAGGGAATGCAGTGGGGTCTCGCAGGTTACCCTTTTTCAGGGCCTGCCCCAAGACAAGCGTTGTTTGGTGGTTGTCCTGCTTGCGGGGAAAGGGCCGAGAGATGTTTGTATGAGTGGACCTTCACGGTTATGCCTGTTGAGATTCACCCACTTGCGCAGGCGGAAAAGAAGCCGTGCTGCCTTCTTTGTGCATAATTGGGGGGACCATGGCAAAGGAGGCAGCGAGCAATGCAGCACTAGTTATGTCAAGTCATGAGCTACGCGCTGCGGTCCTGGCGAGGGTCTCCTCAGCCTCCTCGCAGGCCATGCCTCTCACCCGTTCAAAGGTTAGTTACCATCGTGTACGGTCTGTCTCTTATACACATCT
>JANZZA010000567.1 GCA_026419655.1 Armatimonadota bacterium
CCTTGCCGCTCCTTACGCGCGGGATTAGCGTGTGTGCTGCGAGGAAGCCGCCGTCGCCTGGTAATACTGCCCCTCACGCGCCCGATTAGCGTCCGGCGTCGAGGCCTGCACTGTCCGCAAGTGGCTGCCCCTCCTCACAGGTGTGACCATCGTGCCAGGGTAAGCGTGTCCTGGAGCGTGGGTTGTGTGAGGATTTTGCTGGTGTCAGTGCCCGCAAGCCAGGAGTCATGCAGAAGGCGTTCTCTTCTGAGGTGAACTCAGTGGGTGAGTGTTGCAAAGGGCCCGTCAGTGATTACAGGCGATCACGGCAGGAAAAGACGGAACCAGGCGGTGCTGTACAAGGTCCCAGCCCAGGATGGGCACGGCCCGGGTTTCTCCCGAAATCAGACCTCTTGGTTAGTGGAAAAGGTCCGTCAGTGGCGGCAGGGTGTCAATGCGGGGAAAAGACGGAGCAGTCAGTCCTGTAAACTGTCCCGGGCCAGAATAGGCGAAGACTTGCTTTCCCGGCAGTCAACACTTGTGATTATTGGAAAAGACCTGTCCGTGTGGACAATGCGCTCTTGCGGGGAAAGAGCCGCAGTCGCGCTGTCAGACAGTGTGCCACCTTGGGAGGGGCGCATGCTGGCCTTTGCAAAAGTCGCCTCTGAAGTGCGTGGTCGCCCACAACATCCTCCCCGTTTTTTATTAATCCCGCTTCCACCGAGCGGGCCGATTGACGCGGCAGCGAAGCTGTACCTGACACTGTGAGCCGTCACTCCCGGCTCACGTGTCCGCGATGCAGCGCTTTACGATGGTACTGCCTAGGCCGGTCAACGGTTGCTGGCGGCCTGAACCGTCACGCTCACCGACGCTACGTAGCACTGGCGATTGTCGAAAAAGATGCGCAGGTCTGCGCCGCTGTTCTGCCGGCCGCCCAGATAGGGCTGCTGGGCGATGAAAGACACGCGTGTCCAGGGCCCCTCCTGCGCTCGCGAAGTTGGCCTGGCGGACGCGTAGAAGGTGGACATCGCCGGCGGCCCCTGAGCGTCATAGTGTAACTGAAGGTTTTCCAGGGGATCGTCGGAGTGCAGCATAACCTCAACGCGCATCACGTCTACACCGCCCCTGAAAGCCGCGCGGTCGTCGAGGTCAAAGTACAGATAGCTATTCCGCTGCGCATCCTCATTCACCAGGCAGGGCTTTCCGTGGAGCGTCGCGCGCGCCCACTTGCCGTCTTGTGCGAGCTTTAGCACCAGGCCGCTAACCGGCTTGTCTGGCGCAAAGGAGACCGTGACCGCCCGGCGCTGCTCCGGCAGGGCTAGCCTCCGACCGATTCTCTTCAGCCTCGCCAGCACGCCAGAGCGCGGCCCGGCGAGCACCAGCAGCCAATCTTTAGCATTGGGGGCGGCGAATCTAACTCTCTCAGAGGGCCGCACCGCAGGCCCGTCCAGCCATTCTCCAGTGCACGGATTAACCCACAGGCTTTCGTACTTTGGCG
>JANZZA010000618.1 GCA_026419655.1 Armatimonadota bacterium
AATGGCCTGGGGCGATACGCCGTGGGAAGAAGCCTATCAGCTTCCCGGATCGGGCCAGCTTGGCATCGCAAAGAGCGTGCTGGAGCGGTATCGCTGGTGGGAATTTGAGCCGCATCCGGAATGGGTCGAGCCGCGCTGGACACCACAGAACTATATGGCGCCCTATGCTGCTGGAATACCGGGGCAGGTGCGGATTGTGTATATCCCCGTGTACATGGGTGGGGTGAGGATAACCCGCCTGGAGCTGGGCGTACCGTACCGGGCCTTCTATTTTGACCCGAAAAACGGGCGGGAGTACGAGATTGGTCTGGCGCAAGCGGACGAGAAGGGGGTCTGGAATGCTCCCGCGCCGAAGCTATTCCAGGACTGGCTGCTGGTGCTGGAGGCAGATAGGGCGTCACTAGCCTGACACAGGAGCACACGGACAGGCTCTTCTCTGGGGGACACCCTTTCAAAAGGGTTGCCCCCCAGATACAGGCAGGGGGACCCCCCTTTCGGCATATTTTCGCGCCGTGTGCTAACGGAGGGCACCTGCGCACTCTGCGACTCCTACGGGCCGCAAGCCTCGGGGGTCGCGTGGGGCAGGAAGAAGAGGGTTCCCCCTGCACCCCCTCTCCGTAAATGCTCGTGCTCTCTGGCGGAGATGCGCGGCCACCGCTGCCTGCGGGAAAGGGCTTCGGGTGCTGCCCGGTGCAGTGGCAACGTTTGCTCCTGGGCCGGATTTTTCGGCGCGGGACGTGTCCAGCCAGCCGGGTGAGCCTGGTGGCATGCCTGTCTCCTTAGCTGGGCTGGTGAGAGCGTCGCACGGCGCCGAAAAATCCGGCCCAGCACAACATAAAAAGTTTGGGAAGGGGGTTTGGGGGAGAACCCTTTTCAAAGGGTTTCCCCCAAGAAGCAGTTTTCTCCAAGAGCGGCGCGGAGGAGGGTTTCGTGGGCTGCCGAATATTTTCGTCGCGCTGCCCGAGGAGGTGAGGCGGCGATGTTGCTTTTCGTGGTGGTTGGGATGGCGGCTTCGGGGCAGGTCTCGGCTGAGCCAGACTGGATGGTCGTGCGCCCGGCGGACACCGGCGTAGCACTGGAAAACCCCGGAATGGGGTGGGTCTTTCATTATTACGACAACATCCCCGATAACTACGGCTCGCGCCTTGAACCCTCAGATACTCTTGACTACTTCCCGGGCCTGACGGTCGTTTATCTGCGTATACCGTGGTCCTACATCGAGCCGGAAGAGGGAACATACAACTGGTCGGTGCTGGACACGCCGGCGCAGCGATGGATTGAAAAGGGCAGGAAAATCGCGCTGTGCATTTCGTGCACGGAGTCGTGGATGCGCTACGCCACGCCGGAGTGGGTGCAGAAGGCCGGGGCTAAGGGATACAACTTCCTGCCGGGCAAGGGGATAACTGAGGACGGTCCTTTCTGGGAGCCGGATTATGACGACCCGGTTTTCCTGGAGAAACTGGACAACTTTCTTGCGGCGCTGGCGGCGCGATATGACGGCAATCCCGATGTGGCCTTCATTGACGTGGGTTCTTTTGGCGTATGGGGCGAGGGGCATACCTTTCACACCACGCAGCTTCCGTATTCGGCCGAGACAGTCCGGCGGCATATTGACCTTCATCTGAAGCACTTCAAGCGTACGCTCCTGGTGGCCAATGACGACTATGTGCTCCAGGGCCGCGGGGAGGAGACGCTGGAGTATGCCTGGCAAAAAGGTCTAACCCTGCGGGATAACAGCATTCTCGTCCAGGGCGGGGAAAATGCTTACCTGAGTGCTCACCTGGCACAGAGATTCTGGCCGGACAGGCCCGTGATACTGGAATGTGAGCATTACGGGCCTTCCCGCGACCGCGGGAACTGGGGCGATGGCTCCAAGTACCTCGAAGCAATGGAGAAATACCACGCCAGTTACGTTTCAATCCACTGGTGGCCGGATGAATTCTATAAAGAGCAGCGAGACCTGATCGAGGAAATGAACCGGCGGCTTGGGTACCGCCTGCAGCTTGTAGAAGCCGCTTGGGGCAGCCCGGTGTTCGTGGGTGGGCGCCTGAAGCTTCGCTGGACCTGGCGGAACGCAGGCGTGGCGCCATGCTATGCAGGCGGCTACCCGGCCCTTACACTTAAGGACGAGCGCGGCGGCATTGCGGGAGTCTTTGTGGACGGGCGGCTGAATGTGCGCCACCTGCCCGTTGGGCCGCCCGGCGAGGCAGAGACGCGGTCGCGCGAGAGCGAGTTTGACCTTCCATTCCAGCTCAAGGCGGGACGCTATGATGTTTTTGTGTCAGTAGGCACGGCCACGGGCACGCCTGTGATAGCCTTACCGCTCGCCGGAGAAGACGGCCAGCGGCGGTATAAGGTTGGCGAGATTTCCGTGCTTGGTGATTACCTGGTGCAGGTGGGGGACCTGCAGCGTCGTGGCGAGACATACTTCCTGCCAGCCGTCTGGGAAGCGCACCGGCCGCTGCCGCCCAGTACCATTCCCTTCTGTCACTTCGAGCAGGGGGGAAGGATTGACTTCTACGGCGAGCCTGAGCAGGGCGGGCCGGCGGAAGAGCTTCTCAGGCCAGGGGCTACGGAGTGGGGTTTTGTGTTTCCGGTGCCTGCTGAGGCGCGCGGTCGAGTATTTGACGTCTACATTGGCCTGTGGGTCACAGACCGTGCCCGCCAGCCCGACGAGCGGCTGATACCAGACCAGCATGCGGGCGACCGGCGCGTGTACATTGGTAAGCTGCGCGTAGACGGGATGGGCCAGGCTACGCTGATAAAAGGGAAATAGGGCACCGACCAGGGCTTCCAGGCGTCTTTACGGCATGAAGGAGCTTGGGAAGGGGGTCTGGGCGGCAACCCTTTTCAGAGGGCGTCCCCCAGATAGGGGGAACCCACTGTGGGCATATTTTCGCGCCGTGTGCTACGGGAAGACGCCTGCGCACTCTGCGGCTCTCACCGTGCGCAGGCTTCGTGGCTTGCGTTGGGCACGAAAAGGAGGGTTGCCCCTGCATCCCCTCTCCGTAAATGCTCGCGCTCTCTGGCTGATGGGCACAGACACCAGACCTGCGTAGGGCAGGGCGGGTAGGGGTAGTGGTGGCCATATCTTTGGGTGGGCCGGATTTTTCGGCACCGACAGGTACCTGCAGGGCGGTATTGATTTGGCCGCTGCGCAGCTACCCGTCCATAGCGCCATAAGGCAGCGGGTGCCGAAAAATCCGGCCCACCCACAGCCTGAAAAAGTTTGGGAAGGGGGTCTGGGGGGGCAACCCTTTTCAAAGGGTTCCCCCCAGATACACCAGCCGGAGGTGAAGGCTGTGAGCAGGGCGCTGAGAGGACGCAGGAGGGCGGTTTTCGTCGCGATTTTGGCCGTAGCCGGGGCGCTTTTGGGCTTTTTCGGTACGGCCGCGGCGCAGGAAACAGTGATTCTGTGCGACTTCGAGACGCCCGAATCGGTGGAAGAATGGCAGTATGTGAGCGGGACGCCGAGGCTTGTCAGAGAGGGCGTCACTCACGGAAATCAGGCGCTTGAGGTCACTTTTGACCCGAAAGGGGAGTATTACGGGGCGTATTTGTACTGGAATCGGCCGCCGCGGGACTGGTCGCCGTATGACGCGCTTGTCGTTGACGTGACGAATCCGAACCCTGGGCCGATACCGGGCTATGTGCTGATAGCCGACCAGGCCTGGGCGGACAGGGGACGGTCGTACTGGAACCGCCACAATGCCGAGACGACCTTCCCGCCCGGCACATCGCAGTGGATTATCCCGACGCGGGGGCTGTATCGAGGGGAGGCGGGCAGCCGCAACAACGACATCAAGCGCGATATTGACCCGGATAGCATTGTACGGGTGGACCTGGCCTGGGGCGCGAAGGGCGCCGAGGGGCGCGTAATCATTGACAACATCCGATTTGTGAAGGTGAGCCGGCCGGCCGGCGTATGGGCGTTTGATTTTGGGCCGCCCAGTCAGGCCGTCATGCTGGGCTGGACGCCAGTGACCTGGGACACAATCTACACGTCTGGGCGCGGATATGGCTGGGGGCCAATGGGCGGGACGCCCTGGGCTGGCGCCGCCCGCGATACAACCTTCGGCACTATGCTGCTGCGAGATTTCTGTGAGGCCGGCGGCTATTTCTTCCGCGTTGACGTGCCGCCTGGGCGATACAAAGTAACCGTGTTCTACGAAAACTGCGGCTACTGGGGCGGCGAGCAGGCGAAGCATACCGAGCGGCGGATCCTGGTCAATGACCGCGTTTTCTGGGGCGAGACCCGGCCTGACGGCGCGAAGCATTATCTGTACCGTTTCGAGAACGTCGAGCCGATTGGGGTGGACATATGGGACACGTACATGGCCGGGGAAATGGCCCAGCCGGCGGTCTTTGAAGTTGACGTCGGGCCGGACGGGCTAACGATGAAGTTTGAGGCAGACCGGGTATGGGGGAGCAAGGTGGCGGCGGTGGCAGTTCATCGCGTGGACGACCAGGAGGCTGCTGCATGGCTGGCTGGTCAGCTTGAGGCGCTGGCTACGGAGTTTCGCCAGAAGGCCGTAAATCTTGACCCACCGCCGCCCCGATACATGGCGCCGGAGGCCTGGCAGCCGGTGGGGCTGGTGGCCTGGGCCGTGAGCCTGGACGAGGATATAACGCCGGATTCGGTGCCCGAGAATGCTCCTGCGCCGGGGCAACTGGCAATAACCCGCGAGGCCGTGCGCGGCGAATATGAGCCTTTCTGCGTCGCAGTGCGGCCCATGCGCGACCTGGGGGAGTGCAAGCTGCAGCTTGAGCCGCTGGCTGGGCCGGGCAACCTGCCCGCGAAGGTGCAGGTGGTCTGGTATAACGCGATGCGGGGCTTTGGGAACATTGCATATCGGCTGCGACCCCATACGCTCAGGGAACAGGGGACGGTGCGGCTGCCGGCAGGCGTGACGCGGGAGATCGTGGTGACGGTTCAGGTGCCGGAAGGGGCCCCGGCGGGCGAATATCGGGGCACTTTGCGACTGGTTGGGGCCGACGGGCGGCGGCTGCTGGAGGTACCGCTGCGGCTGCGTGTGCATCCCGTGACGCTCTCGCGCGAAACGGAATTCCTTTTCGGCTTTTTCGGGCTGGAGCCGCCATGGGAGTACGAAGGCGAGGAATGGTGGCGGGTACTTGAGGAGACGCTGGTGATGCTGCGGGAGCACGGGATGAACGCGGTCTCAGGCGGACTGAACTGGCGGCTGACGGGCTGGCAGGACGGCCGCCCACAGGTTGATTTCGACGACGTGGACAGATTCTTCGACCTGCTGAAAAAACATGGCTTCACAAAGCCAATAAACGGATACGGCGGATGCCGCTTCCTGGACCTCCACGACGGCTATCAGAAGGGGGAGGCGGGCGAGCGGGCCCAGCAGGCCAGCGGGCTGCCTTATGAGGAGGCGCTTTTGCGGGCCTGGGGCGTGGTTCACGAGCACGCCCGGGCCGCCGGCTGGCCGACTATCCTTTATGCCATGTGCGACGAGACGCGGGTGCGGGATGTGGCCGAGCGGGAACTGGAATTCATGAAAATGATGGCAAAGGTCAGCGCGGCCTACCCGGAAACCGTGCGTACAAGCGGGTCGTATAGCGTGACCTTTACTTCCCGGCCTACCGACCAGGAGGACCTTCTCTACTGGCACCAGCGATTCTTCGAGGCCCTGGATATAAGCAGCCTGAACCTCCACGACGAGACGGTACTGGAAGAGGCCCAGCGGCTGGGAAAGGAAGTGCATATCTATAACCAGGGCACGAGCCGGTACCATTTCGGCCTGTATCAGTGGAGCGAGTACCGCAAGGGCGTCCGGGCGCGGTGGGAATGGCACCTGAATATACTCCACGGGTACCAGTTCTTTGACCTGGACGGGCGGGAGCCGGACCTGGCGATGATATGCTACGGGCGGCGGGGCCTTTACCCGACCATTCTCTTCGAGCGGTGCCGCGAAGGGGCCGAGGATTTCTACCTGTACCAGACCCTGTGGAACGCCGTCGAGGCAGCCCGGAAGAAAGGCGAAAGGGGAGAAGCACTAGGACAGGCGGCGAGACTGCTGGGCGAGCTGGAGGACATGGTCAAACTCAACCAGCGCCAGCCGCCCGATGGCTATGACCCCGATGCGCTAAAACTGCGGGTCGTCAGAGCACTCGAGGCTCTCTGAGAACCTGGGGACCGGTCGGGAACTGCATTTTCTGGGGGGAACCCTTTGAAAAGGGTTGCCCCCCAGACCCCCTTCCCAAACTTTTTACGCTGTGGTGGGCCGGATTTTCGGCGCGTTACGGTCCTTGCGGCTGCGGTGATGGTGGCAGGCATGTCGGTGGT
>JANZZA010000085.1 GCA_026419655.1 Armatimonadota bacterium
CATCGAACCGCTGAGCTTCTGGATGAGCATGCCACCGGAAATACCTCGCACGGAGGAAGCAGCCCTGAAATACCTCGACGAGCTAATCGCCAGGGGCGAGCCGCGAGCCGTGGCCACAAAAAACTGCGTCTTCTACGGCCCAACTGGGCGAAAGTGGATGACCATAGCCGACGCGCCGTGGTGCAACGGAGCGCTATTCATGAACAATGCCTCGCCAGGCGTTACAGGCACACCAGACGCACCGACCACCCAGTACCAGGTGCACGACACGGTGGTGAAATCAATCCTGACCGACCGCACCATGCCGACGGCCTGGCAGGCTTACGGCGGTGGCTTCCGGTTAGCGCGGGACGAAGGGATACATGGCTCAGCGGCGGTGTGTGAACGCGCTGAACCTGGAGGCCCCATGGGGGCCCAGCAGCGCGTCGTTCTCAACCAGGAGCAGCCTCGCCCCATTATCGCCACCGCCTGCAGCAAAGCTGAAAACGTCACGGGCCAGCCCAGTGGAGACTATAGCCTCTACATTGACTGCTTTTACACCGACGGCACGCCGCTTTACGGACAGGTGGCCCCCTTCAGCACTCGAACTCATGACTGGGAACAGGTGACTGTGCGCATCGAGCCGGCAAAGCCTGTCCAGGCGTTAAACCTTCATCTGCTGCTGCGCGGAGATAAATACGGGAAGGTGTGGTTCGACGAAATCTCGGTGCGCGAAGAAGGTAGCGACCGGGAGCTTTGCGCCAATGGTGGGTTCGAAGACACGCCGAGAGCAGTCCAACTGGACGGCCTCTATTTTGACTCCTTCGAGATGGCAGCCACGGACCTGAACTACCGGCGAGAACACTTCGCCGGCGCCCAGCTCCCCCTGGTCTATGACCGAAGCGGCAGGCTATGTCAGATGGGCTACTTCATAACCATGGAGCTACTGATGGACTTTGCGGCACGGCTGCACGCGGCTGGCAAGATGACCTTTGCCAACGGCGTTCTGTGGAATTTCCCCTGGGCCGCAGGCTTCCTCGACGTGTATGGCACCGAGACTAACTGGATGCGAGACGGCAGATTTGTGCCCGATAGCGACGAACAGATGCTTTACTGGCGTGCCATGGCAGCCCAGAGACCCTACCTGACACTGCTGAATACGCGTTTTGAGAACTTCCCACACGAGTGGGTCGAGAAATACTTTGCTCGCTGCGCATACTATGGCGTGTTGCCCAGCATGTTCAGCTACAACGCCGCCGACGAAGTCTACTGGAACCGCCCCAACATCTATAACCGCGACCGGGACCTGTTCATAAAATACATCCCCGTGATAAGAGCCATGTCGGAGGCGGGGTGGGAGCCGGTGACGCTGACGGAGACCAACCGGCCGGACATTTGGGTGGAACGGTATGGGAAGACAGGCACAGTGTTCTTTGTAGTATTCAACCCCACTGACAACGCCGCTGACGTGCGGGTGAAGGTAGACCTCAAAGCCCTGACAGGTGGCCGGCAGGCAAAAGCGGCAATGTTGCTGCCGGAGCAACACGACCTTGGGATGGCTGCTGGCGACGTATGGAACCCGGCGACGACGCTGCGGCCAGATGAAGTGGCAGTTTTTCGTCTGACCTGGTAGACAGCCCGGACTAAAAACGTGAAAAAGTTTGGGAGAGGGACCGGGGAACGACTCTTTTCAAAGAGTTGCCCCCGGACTATCAGTCTTCTCAGCCAGGGCGCGCAGACTTTCCTCGAAAGGCGGCCAGGCCACACCGCGATCCGTGATTATGGCCGTTATTAGCGCGGCGGGCGTGACGTCAAAGGCCGGGTTGAAAATGCCGGCGCCAGGTGGAGTAATGGCCTGCTTACCGAAGCCAGCCAGCCAGGCGACTTCGTCGGGGCTGCGCTGCTCGATGGGAATCTCCTGCCCCGACGCAATCGAGAAATCCACGGTGGACAAAGGCGCGGCCACATAGAAGGGTATTCCGTGGTGGCGGCATAGTACCGCTACGCCGTAAGTGCCGATTTTGTTGGCGGTGTCGCCGTTGCGGGCGATCCGGTCAGCGCCTACTACGGCGCAGTCCACCTGGCCAGCAGCCATAAGAGACCCCGCCATGTTGTCACAAAGGACCGTGCACGGAATACCATCAGCCACAAGCTCGAAGGCGGTCAGCCTGGCACCCTGGAGGAGCGGTCGAGTCTCATCGGCCCACACGTGAATCTTCTTTCCGGCCTCGACGGCGGCGCGAATGACACCCAGGGCCGTTCCGTAGCCGGCGGTGGCCAGAGCTCCAGCATTGCAGTGGGTCAAGACGCGCGCGCCGTCTGGGAGAAGGTCGGCACCATAGCGACCAATGGCCCGGCAGCACTCGATGTCCTCGGCAATAATAGCAGAAGCCTCGCGGCTGAGCGCGTATCGCAAGCCCGCCCCGTCGCCAGTCCATGATTCCCACACGGCCCGCATCCTGTCCAAGGCCCAGAAGAGGTTTACGGCCGTGGGGCGCGTCGCAGCGAGAGTGTCGGTGGCCCAGCTGAGGTAGGCCTTCATGGCTGCCAGGTCGTCAGGCGCAAGGGCAGCGGCAAGCGCTATGCCGGCCGCCGCTGCGCAACCAATGGCCGGCGCCCCACGCACCCGTAGCATCCGTATGGCCTCAGCCACGGCGTCAACGTCGCACAGGTCTAGCAGGCACTCCTGCGTCGGCAGCAGCGTCTGGTCAACAATCCTGACCGCAGGAGCTTCCGCAATCCACTGCACGGTCGGCGGCAACCTGAAAGGCACCTTTTCACCCCCTCAAGCGCCCCAAACTATACCGGACATGTCCCAAACAATACCACTCGCAGCGCTGATGCCTCGCCATGTGACATTACAGTAATCCTAGCATCTAGCAACCAAGCGTAAGGTGATAACATTACCGGAGGAGACCCTTCGCGGAGAACACTTCAAAAAACGGTGTTCGACAAGGCCCTTGGCACGCCTTTTGGGACTGCAAGCAGCGCAGAAGCCTGGCGGGGAGTATTCGGTTTTCCAAAGACACTGTTGCCAAAGTTTCTACAGCGCTTCGGAGACGCGCTCCGAGGCAAGAGATGAGACACACAGTTTTATACACTTTTGTGGCCCCGTATAAGCCAACGCCGGGCCTTGTGATAGACCACCAAGGTCATTCTTCGGGCCTTACTCTTTCCTGCCTGAAACAAAATCCTGAGTAAACTTAATACTCCCCGCCCGGCCAGGCATGTGGCAGCGTACTGGAGCGAGAAGGTACAATGATGGGCAAAGAAGGAGTATCCGGGTATCACTCGGGTGACGGTTGCAAAACCTTCTTTTCAGGCCTGGGGCGTGCCCGTGTAGTGTAAGTTGCGGACTCAAACCCGCGACCTACACGGAGTGGCAGCTGCGCCGAGGCGAGTTTTGCAGCGGTCACCTCAGAGTCGTCGAATCACTGGAGCGAAAGACCCATGGCTGACCTGCCGATCGAGGAAACCTCAGAGCGCCTGTCGCGCATAGTGGCGAATGTGGAGCGAGTGATAGTCGGCAAGCGAGAAGTGGTAGAGCAGGCGCTCATTTGCTTGCTGTCCGGCGGGCACGCGCTGCTGGACGATGTGCCGGGAGTGGGAAAAACCATGCTCGCCCGGGCCGTGGCCCGGTCCATCGGGGGACAGTTTCGGCGCGTGCAATTCACCCCGGACCTGCTGCCCAGCGATGTGACGGGAGTGACAATCTACAACCAGGCCAAGGGAGACTTCGAGTTTCGCCCAGGACCAGTATTCACTAATGTGCTGCTGGCAGACGAAATCAATCGCTCCTCGCCGCGTACCCAGGCAGCGTTGCTGGAAGCCATGGGTGAGCGGCAGGTGACCGTAGACGGGACGACTTACGGGCTTTTGCGGCCCTTCATGGTACTGGCCACGGAGAATCCAATCGAGATTGAAGGCATCTATCCGCTGCCCGAATCACAACTGGACAGATTCACCATGCGCCTGCGGATTGGCTATCCGTCGCGAGAGGCCGAAGAAGAGATAGTACGACGCCAGCTCCTGAGGCATCCTATCGAAACGCTGGAACCAGTCGTGACGCCCGAAGAAGTAGTCCGGGCCCAGGAAATAGTCGCGCGGGTTCAAGTGCATGAGAAAGTGTACGACTACGTGCTAGAGATCGTAACGCGGACGCGGCAGTCAGAGCACGTGGAAGTTGGAGTAAGTCCGCGAGGGACTATAACCCTTATAAGGTGCGCCCAGGCTCTGGCAGTCATGCACGGACGGGATTACGTCCTCCCTGACGATGTCAAGTGGCTGGCACCCCACTGCCTCGCGCACCGGATCCTGGTGAAGCCTGAGGCGCGCCTGCAGGGTATCGAGGGGCGCGACGTCATAAGTTCGGTGCTGGACAGCGTGCCGGTAGTTCTCTAACTCATGACTCGGCGAGGCAAGCTTTTCCTTGTTGCCACGGTGATACTTTACCTGGCCGGGACAACTAACGACTCCCAGCCAGCTTATACTTACGCCTCGGCTTTGCTGGGGATCCTCCTCGGCGCCTATGTGCTTTCGCGACTTTCCGCCAGCGGCCTGCGCCTGCGTCTCAAGCACGTGCCAGCAGTGGTCCAGGCCTTGCAGTCCGTTGCTCTAGGCGTAGAAGTTATAAATGACGCTCTTTTGCCAAAGCGACGAGCACGACTGGCCGGAAAACTGCGGGCCGTTTCCTTTGAAGGGCCGGCGGACGAGATTCGCCTGCGTCTGCCAACAGTGCCGCGCGGCGCAACAGCCGCCGTGAACCTGCCGCTGCAGTTACCCTGGCGTGGACTATGGCACCTCGAAGACTTGCGGCTTGAGGGATCAGACCCTCTCGGCATTTACCAGCGGCCGGAGAAGTCGGTGGGCACCGTGGCGATAGTAGCGACACCTGCATACTGGCCCCGACTGCCCGCGCCGTGGACTGCTCTGCTCACGCCCCAGGCACGGCTCCGCGTGGCCGCCCTGCGCCCCGATCTGGGTGAGTATCACTCTTTGCGCGAATATCAGCCAGGGGACGACCTTCGCCGCGTGCACTGGCGAGCTACGGCGCATCGCTCCAAGCTTATGATAAAAGAATTCGAGCAGCCCCGGGACTTACAGGTGCAGGTGTGGCTGGCGCCGTGCTCGGAAGAAGACAAAGTTGATCCTATGGCAGAGTTAGCGATTTCCGTAGCGGCGACAATCGCTCATATCTTCCTGGCCGGCGGGATTGCAACGACAGTGCGGGCTGTGGGACTGCCGCCCGCAGCCCAGGGGCCGTCTCGTGGCGAACTGTTCTGGCGCGAGCTACTGATCGCATTGGGCAGCCTGCGGTATGCAGCACCGGATAAAGTTGCTGCTTCGGTCGGACACTGGGCGCGCAACCTACCGTCCGGCGCATCTGTTTATATGGTTAGCAACGACAGTATGGCCCTCACTGCGATGCATCAAAGTCTGGACGGCTTCGCCAACCCCTCGGCGCTTTACACTGGCCCCGAGGAAAAGGCACCAGCGGTGGCGCTGTCTGTAGCGAGCTTTGACGAGAACCCGGAGGTGCTAATGGGGATTGGCCGCGGCCCTCGCGGTTAAGGCATCCGCAGCTTCAGCCGCTGAGCCAGTGCCGGAGTGGGACTGGTATTGGGTATGTGTTGCTGGCTGGGTAGCTATGATGGGGGCGTGGGCCGCTGCCGCCGACGTGGTGGGCGATCCAGCCTTCTCTCTGCGCTGTGGATTCATACTCGTTGCCGCCTTCCCCTTCACCTACTACATGCGCTTTTCCAAGGTGCCTCCGATGCTGGTACGACTGGCCGTTCTCGTGGCGGCGGCAGCGCTGGGATTGTTTGAAATCCAGCGAGTATGGATGCCGCAACTTCCTTTCCTTCTGGGAAGCCTTGGCGGATCCTACAGGGTGCTGATAGCGGGTTTTGTGTGGGTGATGTGCTTTCGGGCCTTCGCTCTTCGCTCCGTGCGGGAAATGGCAGAGACGACAATCCTGGCGGGTTCGGTACTGTTGCTGGTGCTGGTGAATGAGCCAGGGGCTATCGCCATCGCTGGGACAGCCGTATCCCTGCTGGGCTGCGTTGCGCTC
>JANZZA010000725.1 GCA_026419655.1 Armatimonadota bacterium
GCTGTACCTACCAGGGCACATGCCACCCAAAAAGCCATGGTCCCGTCTACTGTGGCGTAGCGCGCGTGAAGCGCATGAAGTGGCATGAATGCCAGGGCCAGCCCCGCCCACACCCCTGCCCCGGCGCACAACACTTCGGCCCCAACCGCTACCACCGCCACGGTCGCCAGGGATGCAAGCAGGGACACCACGCGGGCATCCAGCGTCCAGGCGCGGAGCGCTACTGGCAAGGACTCGGGGCTAAGACCAAGCACCAGCGACGGATGAGCGAGCACACACGCCGCCTCAACAAGGTACAGGTACAGGCAGCCGTAGTTGAAGAAATGCGGATTAAGGTCGCCCTGCGAGAGCGAGAGTACCCCACGGAGGGAGTGAAACTCGTCAGGATGGTACGAAAACAGATGCGTGGGACCCGGTAGCCCCCAACGCAGGCCAGGGAGACGCACGGCCAGAGCGACGGCTATCAACGCGACAAGTGTACGGACCCGCACGCTGGTAAGCATACAAGCGGCGGGCGAAGGGCGCCATAGGCTTGGCCGAGAGCCGAACATCTGCTGCTCCCTATATTTCTATTGCCCCCGAGACGCTCACTGGCAGACGGAGACGGCATGGAAAGCACCATAGGCAGCCCCGACAAAGACAAAAGCCCAGCGGCCGGCTTTCTGAGTGCGCCCGCAAGCGAATGACCGCCGACGTGCGTGTGTCGGGATGACCATGAAGAAGTCAGGAAAGGAAGTGTCGCAGACAGCCGTTTCTGCAGAGTTTTACTTCATAGGAGCATCGGGCTGCCGTACTCTTCCTTATCGCGCCGAGGGTATAGGAGCCACAGTCTAAAACAGCCGTCCGGCTGAAAGTTTAGGCTCCTAGCCGACAGAGCCGTTGAGGATAGCGTAATGGCGGGCGGGGCCCCAGTTGCCTGCCCCGTCCTGGGCACGAATATGGAAGTACCAGATTCCATTGTCGAGGGCACCCAGATTAGCTGCCTGCTCCGAGCTTTCGGCATTAGTGTCCGGCTCTGTGGCGGCATTGCGGTCGCAGGCGTAGCTATACGCCTTGATGCCCGTGGTGTCGGTGGCGCGCCATGTCATCTGGACAGGGCCAGTGCCTGGCCGCCCCACCACGAGGTTGTCAAACCGGGCCACCGCGCCGACGGGGTTATCCGCATTATTGCGGTCCGTGACGACGATGTAAGAAACGCTAAGGCCACCCTCGCGGATGACCCGCCGCAGCATTCCAAACAGGTCAAGGGTAACGTGGTGCCACTGGCCGTCGGCGACCATGCCCTGGACGCGGCCGATGGCGCCGGCTGGGTCGTCCGTCATGGAAATAGGATAGTAGCTGCCGTTGCACCAAACCAGCAGGTCGAGGTGAACACCTGGCTGGAAATTGTAGTCGAAGCTCACGAGGGGATACGCCTCGGCCTGGAAGGGCAGGATGTTAATGGCCGCCTGCATCGAGCCGCCCTGGGTCTGCTGAGTGAGCTTGACACAGGCCCGCCCCGAAGCCGCAGTTGAGGTATCCAGTTCAACCTTTGCTCCGTCGGAGCCGCCCCGATTCGACCAGCCCTCCAAGCCTTCCTCGAAGGTCTGAGTCACCCAGGTGCGATGCGTGGGCGAATCAAGCTCGGCGATAACGGGCGGGCGGCGGTCAAGGCTGTAGTCCATTATCCACGACCATGCTGGAAGCTGTTCCACCCCATTGCCAGCGTAATCGGTGGCGGACACTAACTTTACCTCGATCCGCTGGCCGTCGGCGAAAACCACAGGCTGGGGACTGACCTTCTCGCAATTCCACACCAACCGCCTGGTCGCAGCGTTATAGGTCAACCCGGCGCGGTCGCAACGATAGTCTCGGTCGGCGACC
>JANZZA010000101.1 GCA_026419655.1 Armatimonadota bacterium
ATCGAAGAAAGCGAATGGGCTGGCGCGACGGAGCTGAGCAATGACTTCTTAGGCGTTGCACGGTGCCCGCTGTGGGTAGGGCTGCACGATGGGGCCCTTCTCCTGGCGGCCTCTTGTCAGCTTCCTCGCCCGGGCCTGCGCGACCCGCGACTGGAGATATTTGTTGACCTGGCTGGCGACGGGGGGCTTCTTCCGCGGCCTGACGACAGGATGCTGTGCCTGGCGCAGGACACGGGCGGCACCAAGGCCACTCTGCTACGCTGGGAACCTCCGCAGGGCGCTCTCGCCGCCGGCGTCGTCACCAGGGAGGGAATGTGGACGGCCCCCGCACCAGTCGCCGCAGAGGCCGTATTTCACGTCGCCGGCACCACCGTCCGCGCCGAAGCTAAGGTACCCCTGCGCCTGTTGGGCCTGGATGCACAACGACTGCCGAAAAACTTTGGGCTTCTAGTTCGCCTGCTCTACCGGTGGCGTGTGGAGGCCAAATGAACTCACGACTTTACGCGCACACTGCGTAGCGTCGCCCAAGATGCCAGTGTGGGCCACGAGCGGGGATGGGCTTGTCTAGGAGAAGCCACAGAGGCAGTATTCGGTTTTCTCAGGAAACCCTTGCAAAGACCGCCTTCGCGGCCGCGAGAGGAAATCGCGGGTAAAAGGTCAGCCGTACAGCGTTGTGCGGTTTCCTCGGTCTAAGTCAGCCGACACCAGGCCCTGCAACAGTCACCTCTGAGAAAACGCGCTACGTTATACCGTCACAGCTTCCCATACCGGCCGGCCATCATCCTCGCCCGGCAACGGCTCTTCTGGAATATCTATAGGAAATTTGCCAACCTCATGGGCATACTCGAATGTTTTGCACAACACGTCCGGGTCAGTGCCAGCGTAGGTCTCGCCGCCGATGGCAAACTCGTATCCCCCGCCCGGAGCAGCAATGCGGATGCTCTGGCGGATTTTCTGTCGCAAGGGCTCGACCCAGCCTGAATAGAGGTCGCGGTTGTTCAGGCCACCGTGGACAACGCAGCCGGCTGGCTTGAGTATCTCCACCGCCGGCCGCAGCTTGCTCCATCCGCCAATGTCCATATGGGTGAGCCTGATAATTTTGGCATAGGTCTCGTAATGATGCTCATTGGGGCCGTCGGCGTGCAGATACCGACTGTGAGGGCCGTATTTCTCATAGAGGGCAAGATTGAAGGGCAGTACCATACGCCGGTACATTTCGTCCGAGACGAATGCAGAGTTGTCGTCGGCCAGGCCCAGAGACCCAGGGCCGCCACCGAAAACCTCGTACATGTACTCCTGGAGCATACAGAAAGCCGTGAAGCATTTCTGGAACAGCTTGGTGATGACCTCCGGCTCGATGGCCATCATCGTGTAAACCCAGACGTCTTCGGCAATGGCACAGGCACAGGAAAGAGGCGGATGAATGCCCACGCCGCTGGGGCTGGCCGGGACTTTCACGCCGAGCTGCTGTGCCCGCTCGACGAATTGGCGGCCCTTGCGCAGGTGGTCCTGGATGCGGGGGTTTTCGCGGGGGTCAACTAGCTCGAGGGCCTCAACGTCGGCCCCGTCCTTGATGAAGGGCACAATCCACGGCGACGTTCCCGGAGGATAGACGATGTCACACTCCGGAAAAACCATCCACTCCCCAGCCGGACCGGCTTCATAGTAAATACCAGTGCCCGTGAAATCATCAGGAAGGTTCTCGTAGCGCCACTGAAGGCCGCGAAGCTGTACCTCTATCTGAACATCAATATCGGTGTAATAATCGCGTATGTCCACGCCAAAAAGCCATGCGAAATAGCTGCCGGCAACGGAAGCGATGGTTGCGACGCGGTCGCCCTCGCGAAACTC
>JANZZA010000733.1 GCA_026419655.1 Armatimonadota bacterium
GCCGGCCAAGGCAAGGACCGAGCCGACCGAAATGTCGAAGCCTCCGCCCACGATGACGATAGCCATGCCGGCCACCAAGATGGCCTCGCTGGACATGCCCACCAGCAGCGCCTTTATGTTGCTGGGCGAGAGGAAGATGGACGGGGTAGGGTCGCCTGGCTGCTTGGGAAGAGTATGCAGATGGAAGAACAGGACTACGGCGACAACTATGATGAAGGTGGCAAATTCCCGCAGGCGGGCCACGTTGGCCACCAGTAGCCGCGCGCCGGCCGGTGTCCTCACAGGCGGCATGACTGGTTGTCGGCCCCCTGGCGGCTGGCCTGCTGCTGGTGCTTCGCCTCCAGGCGATTGGGTAGATTCTTTGTCTTCGTTGCCCATGACCGCGTCACCCGACCACACGGCCGGGCCCGGTCCCTCCTCGACCGGCCATCGCTACCCCATCAGCAAGCTGCGGCGGCGCCCCTCCCGGCAGCCAGGAACATTATCTTCTCTTCGGTAGCCTCGTCGGCAGACAAAAGGCCAGAGGCCTCTCCCTCATGGATGACGAGGATGCGGTCGCTGGCGCCAAGTATCTCAGGCAGCTCTGAGGAAATCATCATGACTGCGGTGCCTGCCCGGGCCAGCTCCCGCAGGATGGAGTGTACTTCCGCTTTGGCGCCAACATCAACGCCGCGCGTCGGCTCGTCCACAATCAGCACGCGCGGGCGGATGGCAAGCCATTTGGCCAAGAGGACTTTCTGCTGATTACCGCCGGATAAGTGAGACACAGTTGTGAGCACGGACGGCGCGCGGATGCGTAGGCGGTTGACGTATTCCTCGGCCATGCGCTGCTCGCGGCTGGGACTCATGAAGCCGAGGACGGCGTTAGCTTGCAGGCTGGCGGCGCCGATATTTGTGCGTACGGCCAGACCCAGAAAAAGCCCCTGTTCTTTACGGTCTTCAGGGACGTAGCCAATGCCCAGGCGGATGGCATGGCCTGGATCGCGGACTTGGATTTTCTTGCCGTCGAGGTAGATGGCCCCTGCCTGTGGGCGGTCAATGCCGAAGATAGCCCGTGCGATCTCAGTGCGGCCGGCCCCCACCAGACCCGCCACGCCCAGGATTTCTCCGGCCCGAAGCTCGAAGGATATGTTGCGGAAGCGCGGCTCGCGGGTCAAGCCCTCGACGCGTAGGACAACCTCGCCTGCCAGGCCGCCGCGCTGTGGGTAACCCGTGCCCAGTGCCCGGCCTACCATCATCCGCACCACGTCATCAGGCGTCACTTCGTCCTTCGCGCGGGTGCCCACGTGCTCCCCGTCCCGCAGTACCATTATCCGGTCGGCAATCTCGAAGACCTCAGCTATGCGGTGGGAAATGTAGATAACGGCGACCCCGCGGGCTTTCAGACGCGCGATTATGTCGAAAAGGTAGCGGATTTCGTGCTCGGTGAGGGTGCTGGTTGGCTCGTCAAGCACCAGGACGCGGCAGTCCAGAGACAGGGCCTTGGCGATTTCAATCATCTGCTGAATGGCCACTGGCAGGCGTCGGACGGGAGTGGAAGGGGGAATGTCCAGGTCGAAGCGGCGGAGCATCTCGGCGGCCTCGCGATACAGGCGCCGGCGGTCAACGAAGCCCAGAATGGGAATGGTTGGCTCACGGGCACAAAAGATGTTCTCCGCTACGCTAAGCTCCGGCACCAGGCTCAGTTCCTGGTGGACGACCGAAATGCCTGCGAAGGCGGCTTCCATGGCGCCGGCGAAGTGCACGGGCCGGCCCTCGTAGATTATCCGCCCGGCGTCGGGGCGAAGGTTTCCACAGAGCACTTCCACCAGCGTGCTCTTGCCTGCGCCATTTTCTCCGACGATGGCCAGTACTTCCCCGCGCCGCAGGAACAAGTCCACCCCTCGGAGAGCATGGACGCCTCCGAAGTGCTTGTGTATCCCTTCCATCCGAAGGATGTAATCCTCGGGCGGCAATTGTGGTGGCCTGGGCTGTGGGCTGCTCACGGGTCAATACCGCGTGAATAGAACTACAGCAGGGTTCTCCCGGCGGCCGGGGAATCCTCTCGGCCAGCACGCCTTGGGCACGCGTGCTATGGAGGCAGCATCAAAAAGTCGGGGAAGGAGGCTGGAGGGCGACCATTTTCAACGGGTTTTCCCCCTAATAGGCCGTTATTAGCGGTTTAATAGTTTTTGGGCGCTGTGCGAGGCAGGGAAGCTTTTCGGTACAAGCCGGCGTGTGGGAGGTAAAGGCATGGGCCGCATTGAGATGCCTGTTACGTGCTTTGCATTTCTCCTTGTAGGGCTGGGTGTGGCGGGTGCCTGGCCAGCCCGCGACCACCTCAACCTCAGCGGGCCATGGCTATTCGTGAAGGTGAAATCTCTAGATTGGCCGCCGCCTTCTGACGGGTGGAGTGGCACCGACGTGCCGGGGCTGCTTTATGGCCATAACTACGAGTGTGCCTGGCTGCGCCGCTCTTTTGAGGCGCCGACGGACTGGCGCGGCAAGCGCGTCAAGCTCCGCCTCTCAGGTGCCCGATATTCTCCGGTGGTCTTCGTCAACGGCCAGAAAGTCGGCGAGCATTTTGGCGGCTACGAGCCCTGTGAGTTTGACATCACTAGCGCCATCCGCCCTGGCGAGAGCAATGAAGTCGTCGTCGGGTGCCACGACTGGACGGGTGTCTTCGACGGGCCGCCAGTAGAGTTTCCAGAGCGCATTTCCTGGGACGCGTTGCGCGGCTTCCCGCGAGACCGCATTCTTTACCCCATTGGGGGTTTGTTTAGCGCCTATGGTCTCTGGGACGACCCGCTGGTGTACGCCGTGCCGAATGTATACGTGGCCGACCTGGCGATAGTTACGAAAGTTTCGGCGCGGACGGTGTCGGTCACTTACACCGTCGCCAACGAGTCTGCCCAGGCGGCCCAGGCGACGCTCCGCGCGTCAGTCATGGACGGCCAGCGCGTGGTATTTTCGCTGCCTGAGAAGCGGGTTTCGGTGGCGGCAGGTGGCACCGCAACAGTGTCTGTCGAAGCCCAGTGGAAGGAGAATCAGGTAAAGCTCTGGTCTCCGGAACAGCCAGCGCTGTATTTCCTGCAAACCACTTTGGCTGCTGCCGGCCAGGAAGACGTGCGCCGCGACCGTTTTGGCTTCCGCGAGATTGTGGTAAAGGGGCCGGATTTTTACCTCAATGGCGTGCCCAGGCGCCTCCTGGCCTCCTCCGCGTGGCCCATGCCGCCCCGTACCCATGAAGAAGTTACCGACTTTCTCCGCCGCATGAAGACCGCCAACATCATCGCCTTCCGCACGCATACCCAGCCCTGGCGTGAAATCTGGTATCAGGTGGCCGATGAGGTCGGGCTGTGCATGATACCTGAGGGCGCGGTGTGGAACGACGACGAGGTGTACCGCCTGGACGACCAGCGTTTTTGGGAGAACTGGGGCCGCCATCTTGTCGGCATGGTCCGGGCTCTGCGCAACCATCCCTCCGTCATAATGTGGAGCCTGGAAAACGAGTTTTGCGGCTGGCGGGCATCGGCTGGCACGGTCTACGAGCAGAAGCTTGCCGACCTGGGCCGGTTGGTGAAGCGCGAGGACCCAACGCGCCCAATTACGTATGAATCCGACGGCGACCCCGGCGGCGTGGCGGATGTAATCGGCCTGCACTATCCCAATGAGCCGCCCGGTGTGCGCCTGTGGCCCAACGATGCCTACTGGATGGACCGGCCGCGGTATTTCGACAAGACCTGGATATTTTTGCCCGACCAGAACTTCCTTTGGGACCGCCGCAAGCCCCTCTACATAGGCGAATACCTGTGGTACCCGGGTGGCACGCCGGCGGACTATACGCTCTTTTGCGGCGATGATGCTTATCGGGACCTTCGCGCGGCACGCAACCGGGCAAAGGCGGCCGCTTGGCGCTGGCAGACGGTGGCCTACCGCCATTACGGCGTCAGCGGCATATCCCCGTGGTGTCTGGTCGAGGGCGGGCCGGTTGACCTCAACCAGAATGAGCTAATGGCCGCCCAGGCCTGGGCCATGCAGCCCCTGGCGGCCTATGTGCGCGAGGAAATTCGCCGCGCTTACGCCGGTTCCACTATCGAGCTCACGCTGGAGATTTTTAACGACACGCCCCAGTCTTTCCGGGGCGCATTAAAGGTCGCCGTGATGGCCGACGGCAAGGGTCTAGCCGAGGGGGGCATGGCGCTGCAGCTCCCGCCGGGCACACATCTTGAGCGCCCGGTCTCTCTGACCTTGCCCACTCCTCTTTCTCTGCCACGTTCCGGCGGCCGTCTGGATACCACTCTGCGGGTCACCATCGAAGACGGCAAAAGGCGCGTGTTTTATGACGAGCGGCCCTTTGCCATATACAGCTCTCCACGGCTGCCAGCCCTGCCAGAGATTTTTCTCTATGATCCCGTTAGCGCCACGGCCCGATTGCTTGAGGCGCAGCAAAAGCCGTTTGTGCAGGTAAAGGATTTCGGCGAGCTAAAGGCCGACCAGCCCGGCGTACTGGTGATCGGAGAGAAGTCGCTGGACAGCGGGGCTGGCGATGACCCCTGGGACGGAGTGGGGACGGGGACGCGACTGTACGCACTGGTGCGTGCAGGTTGGAAAATCATCGTATTGCGGCAAGACGCTTATCCTGGCGGAATGTTTCCGGCCCAGCTTGCCTCCGGCGTGCGCTCAACCATGGCCTTTGCGACGCAGCCTTCGCATTATCTGCTGCGAGGCTTGCCTGACGACGCCTTCAAGTTCTGGGCACCCGACCACATCGTCACGGGCGGCGAGCTGATACGTCCCATCACGGGAGCCGGTAGGCCCCTGGTAATCACCGGGCACCCCGATGGCGTCTCTCACTGTGCTCTTTTGGAGATGCCGCGGGGGCGCGGAGCGTATATCTTCTGCCAGCTCCCGCTCGTCGAGCGCTACAACGTCGAGCCAATGGCCAACGTATTGCTTTCCCGATTGCTTCTGTATGCAACGCTGTTTGAAGAAACCTGCGGCCCGGCCCTGGTGAGTGGTGCCGATGAGAAATATCTACAGGTGCTCTCTGAGGTTGGGGTGCGGCACGTCGTAGCCGAAGACGCAGGTGCGGTGCTGGACCGTGAAAAGCCAGCCGTGGTTATCCTTCGGGGAGGTGCATCGGCGACTCAGCAACTCCTTGACTGGGTGCGCGGTGGCGGAAATCTTGTTCTTGACCGCCCCTCCGATGAGGTTCTTTCGGCTCTCGGCGCGGCGGCAGGTGTCGGCCTGCGTGGCGAGCGGGCGGCCGTGCTGGCACTGCGGGCGGAGGGCTCCGACGAGCTTCTCGACCATATCCTTCGCGAAGACCTTTACTGGGTTGGCCCGACTGACCCGACGACGGTTCCCTGGGCAGACCGGACACTATCCATGGACGTGGCCGAGGGCAACCTGGTGCTGGACATACCCGTCGAGCCGCTAGCGACTTTCGGGCCGGCCGACATGACCCTCGAGGGCACCATTGTCGAGCGCACGGCCGAGGAAATCGTCATGGCCACGGTAGGCACGGCCCGAATGACGTTCACAGCGCCGCGCGACGGCAGCTATGTGGTACTCGTTGAGGCCCGGAGCACGCCCTGTCATGGCGTCCACGCGGTAGCCGAGGTGACTGTGGACGGTGAGCCTGTCGGCATAGTTTCCACTGGCATGGAGTGGCGTCGCGCCAGCGTGGTAACCAATATAAAAGCCGGTGCCCACGAGATAGCCGTCAGTTTCATTAACGACGCCTCGACCGCCACGGAAGACCGCAACTTGCTCCTCCGTAGCGTTCTGGTAGGCGAGGCGCCTGAGGCTGTTCGCTCCCTGGTTTCTCTTGCCACCGGGGGAACAGCCGCCTACTTGCGCTTGGGCAGCGGCCGCGTCGTTGTCAACTTCGTTCGCTGGGACACCGATGGCGACAATGCATCTCGCGCCCGGCGGTATTTGGGCTCTCTTCTGACCGGCTTGAGCGCTGACTTCGATGATGAATTTGGCGTCGCCTACGACGTAACAAAATTCGCAGCAAAGCCGGACATGCCTTACTTCCGCGCCGAGGGCGGCGTAGCGCAGTTTGCTTCGAACGGCTGGGTTGAAGGAGAGATCCAGGTTCCTCGGGACGGCCGATACAAGATTTGCCTGAATGCCTCGGGCACGCCGGCCAAGGGCGTCTTTCCGCAAGTGCGCGTGTGGGTTGACGGGCAAGCTATTGACACCGTTACTTTGACTACTGGCGGCTGGAAGCGCTATCCGGTTTTCCTTGAACTAACCGCCGGCAGCCACATCTTGCGGCTGGAATTTACAAACGACTTCTACGAGCCGCCCGAAGACCGCAACCTCAATCTCGGTCAGGTGTTTGTCACCCGCGTGGATTAGCTGTAAGCGGTCACCAGCGTCTGTCGGGCCTAATGGGACTGACCCTGTTGCACGCAGTGGAGGCACGACGAGGAGGTCAGGACAGGGGGCAGGAGAGAACCTCTGGTGATGGTTGTAGAACCATTATTTCACGGGCGCGTCGCGCCCATGCGGTATAACGTGCGGGCGCCAACCCGTCCCGCAAATGGCCTCGCAGCGGGGGTATTCGGTTTTGTAGGGAGACTATTGCAAGAGTTTCTGCAGCACCTCGGAGATGCACTCGGAGATAAAAGGTGGGACACCCGACTTTATACACTTTTGTGGCCCTGTATAGGCCAACACCGGGTTTTGGGCCGCACCACCGAGGTGACTCTCCGGGCCTTACTCTTTCCTGCCTGAAACAAAATCCTGAGGAAGCTGAATACTTACTTCCTTACGGCAACTGTTGACAACTTCCCACAGGCTATAATCCCGGCGAGTTTTGCAACACTTTCCTTAGAAAACCAAATAGTCCCCTGCTCCTGTCTACCCGTGCTGCCGCTACTGTGGCAGTATTTTTGTGCACATCGCAGGCTCGACAGCTCTGGACTCTCATGGGCCGGAGACCCCTTTTCCTTGTGTTTAACCGGGGTAACCCCGGCTGGCGCATGAAAGATTACCAACTACGGCCCATGGTATCCCTTTGAAAAGGGTTCTCCCCCAGACCCCCTTCCAAAACTTTCGTATGCCGTCTGGCCCCCACCGTGTTCAGTGGCGCTGCTTACTGCCTGCTGGAAGAGGACTTGACGGCCCCAGGCGGAAGCTTTTTTGCGGTGATGAGCGATGCTCGCAATTCTATTTGCGGCCGCGGTGCTGAGTGCGCCCCCTGACGCGCCGCTAGACCTGCGCGATGATTTCTCCGGCTACGCCGAGGGAGCTGAGCCGGGTGAGCCATGGTTCGCTGAGGGCCTTTGGCTGGTGCGGGACGGCAAGCTTTATAGCCGGGGTGTGGGCGGCGACCTGCGCCTGCGCGACGACCGCTGGTTCCGGCGGGTGCGCGTCGAGGCCACCATCACCGTCCGCCGCTACCACGGCACCGGCTGGAAGATTGTTGGCCTTGGAATCTTCCATGACCCCGAGCACTTCTGGCATGCCGCCATGGTCGAGGGGCCAGACCCCGACCGGCGCCATTTCTTCGAGCTGAATCAGCGCCAGCCGGGCCGCTGGCCGGCCATGGACGGCGCCACCAGCATCGTGGCCGACAATACTGGCTACGACTGGCAATACGACCATCCCTACCGCCTCGCCATTGAGCTTCAGCCGGGCGAAATCCGCGCCTGGCTCATGGAGACCGACGGCACCATCCGTTCACAAATCACCCACCGCCTCACCGACCCGGCCGTGCAGGACGGCTCGCCCGTGCTACGTTGCAGTTCCTTGGAGGCTGAGTTTGACGACGTCGTCATATCGGCCAGCGACTATGCCGGCTCGCCGGAGGAGATTGCCATGGAGCGCCCGCCCGTCCAGGTCA
>JANZZA010000747.1 GCA_026419655.1 Armatimonadota bacterium
AAGAGACAGGGGCGATGCGTACAACCTCTTCAGGCGGAGCATCGGGCGGCAGGTGCTCGGGCAAACCAAAAATCTCCACTGCCCCACAGCCGTGGCGCGCTGCCAGGGCAATGCTTTCGTCTAAACTACGTCCTGCGGTCACCTTGGTGCAGAGTGAAAGTACCATCTCATCCGTCCCAGCCGTCACTGCGCAAGCGTGTACAGATTTCCCTGGAGCATGGGACATACCTTCTTGCTGCGCATGACGCATCCACAAGGGGCCTGCCAAGAGGACATGAGCGCCCACAGGAGAAAACTGGCACCGTTCAGCCCACCCGATAAGGAGCGACTCGCCTCGTGAAGACCATCGTCTGCATCGGCGACTCTATAACGCAATCCTTTAGGGACACGGACATTGAGCACCTGAGCTATCCGGCACGCCTGCAAAATCTTTTGGCACAGCGTGGTCTGGACGTCCGGGTGGTCAACCGTGGCATTGGTGGCGAGTGTGCGGACAGTGGCGCTCGCCGCTTTGCCAGTCACGTCCTCTCCCATAACCCCGCAGCAGTCACCATTATGTACGGTGCTAACGACCAGTTTTTCCAGCCCGAGGAAGGGCGCTGCCGAAACCCGATAGACGACTACGAAGCCAGCCTGCGCTCGATGGTTAACCAGGCCGCACAGATAGGCGCCAAAGCTGTCCTGATGACCCCACCACCCTTCACCCGGGCGTTCCTGCAGCACCTGACGGAAGACCGCGTTTACTCCATTTTCGGGGCCTCAGTGCTCCTTGGGCAGTATGCCGATCGGGTGAGAGTAGTTGCACGCGACATGGCTGTGCCCGTCGTTGACATGTACGCCAGTTTCATCCGGCTTTCGCTTGACGGCGCGGACATGGATGCCCTCATGCCGGACGGAGTCCACCCAGCGCCAGAGGCGCACAAGTATATGGCGGAATGGATGGTGGACACGGTGGCAGAAGTTCTGGCCTGACTCCGCCCAAGTACCCACAGGGATGGAGCCGCCGACAGGGTCCCGGCGACATCTCTTCCGGGGTGACTGTGGCTCAACATGCCTTCGAGCGTACTGACCTGCCCAGCAAGTACAGCCCAGCAACCGCAAAGGCACCACTTTCTGCGCCGGCCAGCCCGAAAGAGTGACTACTGGAAGCCCCACATCAGCCTGCGTCGCAAGCTAGGATTGGGCCAGTGCTGGCTGAGCAATGTCGTACAAATTCCAAACGAGGACTCGACTGCGCCGGGTTTTTCGGAGTCCCAAAATGGCCATTTAGCAACAGTCCTGGGAGAGAAACTCCTTCACAGGGGTTGCTCAATGGGTGACTAGTGCCCCCCTTCGCGCCTGTAAGAAGTGAATGATAGTAAACGGCTAAGCGCACACCCCTGAACATTCTCTGCAGGTCAGCTAGGCCCACATGAGCTTTTAAAGCAATCGCCCCAAAACTTCTGCTTGAACTTTTTCGTTCTCATACCACCACGCACACTTTATCAGGAGGCCTGTTAGCAGTGTCTATACACGCGGCCTGGCATTGGCCAGGAACCATTCCTCGTCGAAAATGACGTGGGCAATGGCCTTCCGCCGCCACGTATACGAGACATGTAGGAGCCCGTCCCGCGTCCAGATTATTGAGGGGTAGGAAAACTCCGCATCATCGGTTTCTAAATCCACCTTTAGCGGCCACGTCTCGCCTTCGTCCTCGGAGAGGGCAATGCTAAGAGGACTTCGGCGCGTGGGCGAGTCGTTGAAGGCCAGCAGCAGCCGGCCACCTTCCACAGCCACCACGTCGCAGCCAGCATTGGGGTTCGGCAAAACGGTAGACTCAGCCGCGCTCCAGGTCTCGCCACGGTCGGTCGAACGCGAACGCTGGACCAGGCGAGGTTCGTCATTGCGCATGAGAGCCACCAGGGAGCCGTCACTTTTCTGGAAAAGCGTGGGCTGGATGTGGCCGCCAGGACCTGGGATTTTGGACGACCTCCACCACGTCGCTCCCCCGTCGTCGCTGATGCACACAAAAGACCCGCCCTCGCGGTCATCGTACATAGGCAGAATTGTTCGGCCGTCCGGCAGGTATAGGGGCTTGTTGCGTACCATCGTACCGAGAGGTTCCCCCATCACCACCGGCTGGCTCCACGTCTCACCTTCGTCGGCACTGGTCATGTGTTTGAGCTCAGCCGTGTCCCAACCTTCTCCCACGACCGTAACGAAGAAAAGGTGCAGCAGGCCATCTGGGGGCACAAAAGCCACAGCATTTCCTTCCGGCTTGCCAGGCGTGTCCCAAAGTACTCGCGGCGGCGTCCATTGGCCGTCCCGCCACGACCACCACGCTCCCAGCAGCGCCACGTCTGGCTGCTTCTCGCGACTGCCAGCGTACCACACACAAAACAGGTTCCCGCTCGGCAGCTCACAAAGAACGCTGCAATGACATTCAGGCCGATGGGCATCAGTCTCGTAGGCAAAATCTTTGCGGAAGTACATTGGCCACACCCCAGGCCAGAGAGTCGACGCAAGCGGCAACTCTCCTATATTATTCCCACGAAGTTTTTGTTCGTCGGCAGCGGCACCTCCCCTTGCAGCCGGGGACGGAAGGGTGACCGACGCAGCGATGCAGGTAAGCCGGTAGGATGTCCTTTTCTGGAATCGGGGACCAAAGAATGACCGAGGCAGAGATACAGGCAAGCCCGTAGGACTCCCTTCTGCAGGCGGGCAATGAAGGTTTGCGTGCGGGCGGCAAGCAATACAAGCATGGTTTGGGGCTCAGACCGCAAGGCAAGAGGTGTGGGCAATGAAGGTGGTTGCACAGACAGAGGCCGTGGCAAGGACCCGGGAAGTAGCGCTGATACTTGCACAAGCGGTTGGAGTGGCTCTGGCGATGACTGTGGCAGCCAAGCTGCGGTTCCATCTGCCGTGGTCTCCAGTGCCAGTGACATTGCAGACTCTTGTCGTATTTGTGGCTGGCGCAACGCTTGGGCTGGGCGCTGGGGCTGGAGGCGTGGCCCTGTATGCCGCAGCAGCAAGTGCTGGGCTGCCCGTGCTTGCAGGGCCTACCATTCTCGGACCGACGGGCGGCTACGTTCTTGGGTTCGTTGCTGCGGCTGCCCTTATTTCAACCCAGGCAGGACGCAACCATCCCTGGCGAGTGCTAGCGGCAATGGTAGCAGCAGAAGCCTTAGTGTTGGGCTGCGGCGTTGCGTGGCTGGCGGCTTGGATGAGCGTACCAGCCGGAGCTGCTTTGAAACTGGGTGTGCTGCCCTTCCTGATTGGGGACGGCCTGAAACTTGGCGCTGCGTGGGTTCTGGCGACAGGATTAAACTCTCGCCTCCCTGCGAGTCGGCGGTGATCAGGCCGGCGACTCGTGAAGCGGCGCTGAGGCAAATCACATGCGCATCACAGGGGCACCTCTACGCCATCCGGAAGACGACCTTCACTGATCCGCCGCATGTGAGAGCGACGAGGTCAGCTCCATGGCATCAGCGGGGGCCACGCTCGCCGAGGCATCGCACAGGCGACTCACGAAGCGCCTTTTTGCAGCCGTTACTGCCTGAGCTAGCCCCGCTCGAACGTTGCGACTGCCGCCTCCACTGGAATACGAGGACAGAGAAAGAGCGCCCGAAATGAAACGGGGCCGTGGCAGGCGGGCAGGCTACCTGGCTGGTGAACCCGATTAGAACGGGGCGAGTCAAAAAGTCTCAGATGATGACCGCAAAACTTTGCTGTAGCAGGTGAGCCGCGCCTCTTCAGCACAACTGTCAGCCAGCACCCTGACAGTTTCGCCAACGCCGGGCGAGCCGCGCCTGTGCAGTGCAACTTGCGAGGACAATTCGTGCAGCAGACGGATTGGCACGTGCGTCGGGGCAGGTCTTGAAACAACGACTTCAGGGAAGCTGTGTAGATGAAGCTTCTCGACCGGTACTTGCTACGCGAGATGCTGCCGGGCTTCTTGGGTGCGGCACTTACCTTCATTGTGCTGCTGGTCGGCCACATGCTTTACATGGTGGTGGAAGTTGTGGTCGAGCGTGGCGTGCCGCTGCCCAGCGTGATGCGGTTTCTGGCGCTCAAGGTGCCGGGGGCCGCAGTGATGGCGCTGCCTGTCTCGGCGCTATTGGGGTCGGCGCTGGCGTACAACCGGCTGGCGACAGACGGAGAGATAGCGCCGTTGAGAGTGGCCGGAGCCAGTCTATGGCGTCTCCTCGTGCCAGCGGCTGTCCTGGGTCTCGTGGCAGCGGTTGTGGTCTTCGTACTCAACGAGAATATCGCGCCGCGTTGTGAAGAAGCTTCGCGCCGCCTTCTGGTCGAGGCAGTATCCCGCCGGCACACCCTAGCATTCATGCCGCAACGCTTCCTGGAGCTTTCCGCGACGGCCTTCGCTTACCCCGAAGACGTGGATGACCGCACCGACAGGCTTCTGAAGGTGAAGTTGTTCTTGGTGCAAGGAACAAACCCGCCGGTTCTTATAGAGGCCCCTGAGGCAGTTTTTGCCAGCAGCGAATTAGTGGCCCGGCGCCCGCGGTCTTATGCCCCGGGTTGGAATGGCGAACTAGCCTGGGGCACGCTGTCCCAGTTACGTGTACCGTTGACGGCGGAGGCGCTTTATCTGCCGGGCGAGGCGAGCCGCTTGCGGGCGGCAAGTCTTCAGGACCTTTACCACGTCTGGCGACAGCGCGCCCTGCCAGGCGAGGCTCGTCGGGCGGCCCTCGAGATTCACTCCCGGCTGGCAGTAAGTGCAGCCGCGATAGTTTTTGCTCTTTTTGCGGCGCCCCTTACTCTCGCGGTGGGCCGGGGGCGCACGCTCTCCGGCGTCGCGCTGAGCCTGGTGGTCGTTTTCATCTACTATTTGGCGATGCTTTGGGCACGGCTGTTGGGAGAGCGTGGTGTTCTTCCACCCTCGCTCTCCGCTTGGGGCGAGAATCTATTATTGCTGGCGCTGACGCTATGGCTCACTTGGCGGTCACGATAGTAGCGCTCCTGGCACTATGGTGGCCGAGACTTGCGGTCGCGGACGTCCCGGCTGCCCTGCCCGGCTACGGCTCGCCTCCGGGCTACTCTACCGAAGCAGCACCCGGCGAGCAGACTGTCCTTGACGAAGAGACCGCTGCGCAAGCTACGGAAACCAAGGCCGAGGCTGCCCCGGCACACGATCTTTTCACCACCGACCAGCCACCAGAGACATCGCCCACCGAGGTTGCCGACCAAGACGTCGGGGAAATTGCCGATCAGCACGTCGGCGAAGTTACGGGCCAAGACGCAGGCGAAGTTACTGGCCAAAACGCCGGGGAAGTTACTGGCCAAAACGTCAGCGAAGCAGCTACATCGGTCCTGCCCGCGCAAGCAACAGATTCTCCACCAGAAGATCAGGCAGAAACCGCCGGCATGTCCACGCAGGACACGGAAGCTGCCCCTTCACTTAGCGAAGACCAGGTGGAAGTCAAGGCCGACAAGGTGTTCATGACCGAAGACATCCTGGCCGGGTCAGGCAACGTGGTCGTTCGCACGCAAGACTACACCATAACCGCCGAGACCGTAGAGCTAGACCGGCGAAGTAACGTGGCCCGTTTCCGGGGCCGGGTAGTTATCGAAGGCCAAGACCAGCGAACCGAAGGCGACGCCCTGTGGGTGGACTTGGATGAAGGATCGTGGAAGCTTGAACCTGCGACGACAACTGTGCAGCCGGAGTTTTTCGCCGGAGGCATCCTTGCCCCCCTGTACGCACGGGGAGGCGAGGTAGCTTACGACCCTGATGTTGACAGGGTGAAAGTCTTGCGCGGCGAGGCAACAAGCTGCGACCTGGCCGAGCCACACTATGCCCTAAAATCGGCTCGCGTCACTGTCCGCCCGGACGACTACGTCACCTTTCACCGTCCCGCCCTGTATGTTCTTGGCCGTCGCATCCTCAGATACCCTTTCGACGTCACCTTGTCATTGCGCGAGAAGGAGCAGCGAATATTCCCGGAAATCGGCAGCAACGAGGTGGAGGGAAAATACCTCAAGTTTGCGTTTCTTTACCTGCTGGGCGCTCGCGGCAGCGGCGTGCTCCGCCTGCATCTCACCGAGCTGCGAGGCATCGGACTCGGTGTAGACCATCTTTTCGAAGACCGCCGGCAAAGCCTCTTCGTGTCATTATTTGATGAACCCAGCCAGGGAGCCCAGGCCTTGCGAGTGGAGCATGACTATCAGTTTGGGCGCACCCTCTCCTCCCAACTGGGAGTGAACTATCAGAAAGACAGCGGCTTCACGTTTGCTTCTACTACCCTCAGCAGCGACCTTACTTTTCGCAACAGTGACGCCAACTCCGATACCACCCTGGGGTTTGCGCGCTCCCTGACCACTTCCGGCTACGGAAGTTCTAGCCGCTTCGCTGCCAACCTTTATCACAATCAGCGTCAGGGACGGGACACAAACTGGAATCTGCGTTCCACTTTCACCAGCTCCAATTTCGGGGCCACGGCCGCCAGCGACCAGGAACTGCTGGTTGACTTTCAGTACCGACACCGTGCGCCGTCGTACGACATGGACCTGTATCTTTCGCAGCGCCAGGACATTGATGGCTCCCGCTACGAGGGCGACCGCAATTACTATGCTCTGAACCGCCTGCCGGCTCTTTCCTTTCGTACCGACAGCGGTCGCCTCGGGGGCTGGCGCTTGTTTGGGCGCTCCTCGGCGCGTTTCCAGCTTGACCTGGGCAACTTTGTCCAAGACCCTCAGGACCAACGGCTTGGCCGGCTGGCTTTCACGGCCGACCTTGGCGGGAACGAGCGCGAACTGAGCCCCCACACCACTGTCCGTACAGGCCTGCGCTTTCGCCAAAGTCTCTTCGACGAGGGATCGGCCCAGTACAGTCTCTCGTTCGACGGCGAGGTCAGACGGGACTTCGGAAAGAAGTGGCACGCCCGCCTGGGCTATGACTACGCTTCCACCCGTGGGTTTGCCCCGTTGCGACTGGATTATGGAGGCGTCGCTAACGACCTGCGGCTGCAGCTCGTCCGCCTGAGCCCCGATAGTTCCCGCTTCGAGCTTTCCGGAGGTTATGACTTCGTGCGCGACGCTTATTACGACCTCCGGCTGCTCTTCGAGCGGCGGGCGTCAGAGGCCTGGTACTGGCGCCTGCAGACAGCCTACAGCATCGAGCAGGCGCGATGGTGGCCCCTTGTTCTCCGGCTGACCACCGCGCGGCCGAGCCTGTATCTGGACCTATCGGCGAGCTATGACCTCGACCGCAGCAAACTGTCCGTGGTCACTGCGGACGCCGATTGGCGCATAGGGCGCTGGTGGCGGCTGGAGTTCGTTGGAAGCTACAGCGGCTGGACGGGCAGGCTTGATCAGGCCGACGTGCGCCTCACGCGCGACCTGCACTGCCTCGTAGCGCAGCTCACATGGAGCAAATGGCCCCGACAGTTGTACTTTACTATTGGCATCAAGGCCTTCCCGTCCGAGACCCGGATGCTGGGAGTTGGAGCCACCGGAGCCTATCTACCCGGGACGCCAGGAGAATACTATTAAACCTGGGAGCGCGTTTCCCGAGACATGCTCGAAACAAGCCTGACGGTAGCAAAATATCGAAATGGCCTTTCCGTGGAGTTTTGCACGCGCCCTACGCGAGAAGTATCCCCAGGCCAGTGTCAAGCTCGTCAATGCTGGCATCGGCGGGACAAGTACAGCGGGCCGCCTGGCTAACTTCGACGCTGAAGTTCTTGCGCATCGCCCTGACCTGGTGACCATTGAATTTGTGAACGACTGCGGTCTTCCGGCCGAGACGTTGCTGAACAACTGGCGGCAAGCCATTCAGCGTACCAAAGCCACGGGAGCCGACGTAATAGTGGTAACTCCCCACCTGGTGATGCCGCCGTGGATGGGGTGGACGTACGAGGACATGTGGCGGCTGGACAACCGCGAAGCAGTGGAGCTAATGCGCCAGGTCGCACGCGAAACCGGTGCAGGACTGGCCGACGTAAGCCGCCGCTGGGACCACCTGTGCCAGGAAGGGCCTTCGTGCGTTACCCTTCTCTGGAACGGCATAAACCACCCGGACAACCGCGGCCACGAGCTATTCGTGCGCGAACTGATGACCTTCTTCTAGCTTAGGGGGACTGCTGCAGAGGCTGGTGTAGGCTTATCCAGAGTCAGGAAAGTGTACAACGCCGTGTGCGTCCCACCTTTTACCTGAGACCGCGTATCGGGTCCGGGGAAGCGATTCATGCAATAGCCTGTTCAGGGCTGCGGCGGGCTGTAGGAGCTCACGGCAGCTACGCTCATACCCTATAGCCGGACGCACGTATGATATAATTGCCGCCATGCCCGCGGAATCTGACGCAAGAAGAGTGCAAGTCCTGATTCAGGCCCAGAAGCCGGCTCTCTTGCCCAGCTACGAGACTGAAGGCGCGGCCGGCATGGATTTGCGTGCGCACCTGGACGCGCCGGTCACCATAGCGTCCGGGGGCCGTGCCCTCATCCCTACAGGCTTGCGCCTGGCCATCCCGCCGGGCTACGAGGGCCAGGTCCGCCCCCGGTCCGGTTTGGCCCATCGCTTCGGCGTGACCATCCTCAACGCGCCAGGTACGATTGACTCAGACTATCGTGGGGAAATCAAGGTCCTGTTGGTTAACTTCGGCGCAGAAGACTTTACGGTACATCCTGGCGACCGGATTGCCCAGCTTGTGATTTCGCCCGTGGCGAAAGCCGAACTT
>JANZZA010000067.1 GCA_026419655.1 Armatimonadota bacterium
CGCTCATGAAGGCGTTGCAGCCAGCCCGCGCGAAGACCTCAATCACGTCGGCCATCTTCTGCGGCGTGTTGAAAAGCTCGCGGATGAAACGGTCTTTGGCGGCACTGGTATGAGAGCAGCCGGTCATCCAGTTGCTGCCGCAAATTAGGCGTGGCATGGAGATGCCGCCTACGTCAGTACGGGGAAAGTAAGACATGGCCGTCACCTCTGGCTGTGTGTAGGGAGTTGTTCAGCGGCCTCCGGATTTTCCTTCGGACCGTCGTTGGCAGAAAGAAAAACGCAAACCCAATTCTTCTGGGGGAAACCCTTTGAAAAGGGTTGTCCCCCAGCCCCCCTTCCCAAATGTTTTCGTGCTGCTTCCACGACGCGCGCCCGGAAACGGGTCACCTTAGCGCCCCCAGCCGGATTTTCTGCTGCCTCCACCGCGCACCCAGAAGCGGGGCCGCCCGGCCTGGGAGCAGAATCACGCCCCCGCCTCAGGCACGGACGGCGGCATGGTGGGCGCCTTGGCTGCCGCCTTGGGTAGCGGCGCCGGTGCCTGAGCTGGTTCAGCCTTCGGCTCGGCCGCCGCGCCCTCAACCGCCTCCGCCTGCCCCGGCATCCGCCCGGTCTCCACAACAGACTTCACTGCCGCCGCGTCCAGCGTTTCGTACTCGAGCAAAGCTTCAGCGAGGGCATCCAGACGCTCGCGATTTTCAGTAAGTATCGTCTTGGCCTTCTCGTAGCACTCGTCCACGATCCGCCGCACTTCGGCGTCAATAAGCCGGGCAACTTCCTCTGAATAGTTGCGCTCTTCGGCCAGTTCGCGGGCCAGAAAGATAGGGCCGTGCTTTTTTCCGTACTGCAGCGGGCCAAGCTCGTCAGACATGCCGAACTCAGTGACCATGCGTCGGGCCATCTCGGTGACCTGCTCAAGGTCGTTGGCAGCGCCGGTGGTGACATCGCTAAAAACAATTTCCTCAGCAGCGCGCCCCCCAAGGGTCTGGGTGATGTGGTCAAGAAGCTCCGAGCGGGTCATCATGTAACGGTCTTCCTCGGGCGTGGTAGAGGTGTAGCCCAGCGAAAGCGCACGCGGGAGAATTGTAACCTTGTCAACGGGCGGCGCATTGGGTAGCTTGCAGCCGACCAGGGCATGGCCGGCCTCATGGTAGGCGACAACGCGACGTTCGCGGTCGGAAATGACGCGGCGGCGCTCGGGGCCGGCGATGACCCGGTCGCGAGCTTCCTCAAATTCCTTCATCGAAAGCTTTTTCTTACCGCGCCTGGCGGCCAGGAGAGCCGCCTCATTGGCAAGGTTCTCCAGGTCAGCACCCGAAAAGCCCGGGGTACGCCGCGCCATGACAGCCAGGTCAACGTCGTCATCCAGGGGTTTGTTGCGGGTATGGACGCGCAGGATGGCTTCGCGCTCGCGCACATCGGGGTTGTTGACGACGATACGGCGGTCGAAGCGGCCGGGGCGCAGCAAGGCCGGGTCGAGGATGTCCGGGCGGTTGGTGGCAGCCATGACGATGACGTTGGCGTTGGGGTCGAAGCCGTCCATCTCGACGAGGAGAGCATTAAGGGTCTGCTCGCGCTCGTCGTGGCCGCCGCCAATGCCGGCGCCACGCACCCGGCCCACGGCGTCGAGCTCGTCTATGAAGATAATCGCGGGCAGATGCTGCTTGGCCTGGTTGAACAGGTCGCGCACGCGCGAGGCGCCGACGCCAACGAACATTTCAACGAAGTCCGAGCCAGACAGGTAGAAGAAGGCCACTCCAGCTTCCCCGGCCACAGCCCTGGCCAGAAGGGTTTTACCACAACCCGGTGGCCCAACAAGTAGCACTCCACGCGGAACTTCAGCACCGAGAGCGCGATATTTCTCCCGGTTGCGCAGAAAGTCCACTATCTCCTGGAGCTCTTCTTTGACCTCCTCCATGCCCGCCACGTCGTCGAAGGTCACCTTTTGCCAGTGCTCACCCACCAGGCGAGCCTGGCTCCGCCCGAAAGACAGGGCCTGGTTGCCCGACATACGCATCTGCCGCGTCACGAACCACCAGACGAAGATTATCATTATCGAGAGCAGGACCAGTTGGGTGACATAGCCGGCCACGCGGTCGGCCATGCCCAGGCCTTTTACTGCTATTCTGGTGTTTGGCGAGAGGGTCCGCAGTTTGTTGGCCAGATCTGCGTCCGGGGGCACTTCGACGCGGAAACGCTTATACGCAAGACCAGGACGAAACTCGCCCTCAGCACGCTCGCGGCCAAGAATAACGACGGATTCAATGTGACCGGCCTGCAAGTCGGCCAGAAAGTCTGTGTAGTACTCGTAATTTCTGACGGCCATCGCCTCGCCGGAAATCCGCGGCCACGCCCACACCAGATAGGCAATGGCAACTATGACCATCAACCCCAAAAGTGTCTGTTGCCTCATATTGCTCAGCTCAGCCCTTCAGCCCCTGAAACATCACTCGTCGGGCGCATCTCCAGCACCAGGACAACCCCCGCCCCTGCCGGTGCCCTTGCTCCCTGCGCAATTCTCATGCCTGCTACCCAGATTACACCCGCCTGCGGATGCACCACAAGAGGGGTTAGCTTTCGGACAGCCCTGGGCACTTTGGCATCAACGAAAAAGTCCTGTAGCTTCTTGCGGCCAGTCATGCCCAGCGGGACGAAAGCGTCGCCCGGCCGCCACCCTCGCACCACCAGCCCCTCGGCCAGCGCCGCATCCAACACCGCCACTTGCGGGCCAGGGACCGGCGCTTCGTGGCGCGAGCAAAGCCGACCTGACAACCGCACCCCAGCCTCAGGTATTTCAACCTCTCCTGGCACCAGTAAAGGACGCTCTGGCAGGGCGGAAGGTTCTGGCTGTGCTGTTGTCAGGTCCAGCCACTCATAAGCCACCCTCGCCTCAAGCCCACCAGGGAGCATTACGCGGTGGCCCGTCAGCCCCACACGGATAGCGCTGGCGAGGGCCGCGAAATGTTCCCAGCGCCAGTCGCAAGCCCCACCAAAGGCTGCAAGCGCAGCCGCACGCAAGATCCGCATCAGCAGACCCTCCGGCAGACCTTTCAGCCGCTCAAGGCTGAGCCGAATTCCCCTGTCATAACGCTCAGCAGCCTCAGCCAGCGCCTCGCGCACCAGCGGCTCCGTCCAGGACAGCTCCATCTCGACGGCCTCGGCACAACGCAGAATTGCCCGGCACACCCCAGGGCCATATTCACGCTCCAGCATGGGCAATAGCTCATGACGGATTCTGTTTCGCAGGAAGCGACGAGTGTCGCGATTAGTGTCGTCCGTGCGCCAGCGCAGGCCAGCAGTCCGGCAGTATTCCTCGACCTGCGGCCGCCAGATAGTGATGAGTGGCCTGATGAAAGGCCGGCGGACGGGCCGCATGCCCTGGAGGCCCGCCAGACCAGTACCGCGCAGCAGGTGTAGCAGGACGGTCTCCACGCGGTCGCTGGCGGTATGACCCAGGGCGATAGCGGCGCAGCCGTGCTCTGCTGCGGTCGCGCGAAGAAAACCGTGGCGCAAGCGTCGAGCAGCAGCCTCCAGGCCGCGGCCCTCTGCACGGGCCACCGCGGCCACGTCTCCGCGCCCGGCGTAGAACTCCAGTCCGTAGCTATGCGCCAAACTGGCGACAAAGGCTTCGTCAGCGTCAGCCTCGCCGCCCCGAAGGCCATGGTTGAAATGAGCCACCGCCGCGCTGAAGCCTTCCTCAGGCGCTAACCGCACGAGGGCATCCAGCATTGCCACCGAATCCGCCCCACCCGACACAGCCACAAGGATGCGGTCGCCCGGCCGGGCCATGCGGTGGCGGTGCATAGCCACCCTCACACGCTTAAGGAAGTTGCCCACCGCGTCCTCCGTCGTCTTCATCTGCCTCTGCTAACCGGCCCGGCCTGCCAGCACAGGGAGATAGGAGCAGCTCACCAGCGATGCTCGGGGCGGCCCGCAAGCGGCGCTCCTCGCAACGCCGACAAGCGCCTAGAAGATGTACACCGGCGTGCCGACCTTGACCATGCCGAAAAGAATACGGGCGTCGTGGAGATGCTGACGGATGCAGCCATGAGACGCCACTCGCCCCAAAAGCCGGTAGGCCCGCGGGACTGTGGCATGGATGCCATGGCTCCCGCTGCTGGTGACTGCCATCCAGTAAGGCATTGGACAATTGTACCGCCGGCTCCAGGCTTGGGCGTCCTTGTAGAAGACCTGCCCCATTCGCACCCCTCTGCGCACCATCCCAGGCATCATCCTAGGCGTCGCATATCCCCGCCTCCCGGTGGAGACAACATGCATTCGGCGGAGCTTGTCGTCCTGGAAGAAGTACAGTCGCTGCCTGTGCCGTAAGATGAGAATGAAAGTGCCGTCAAGGTCACGTGCTTCTTTGGGGCGCAGAGTCACATACTTCTCTGCCGAAGCTGCCGGCTCTCCAGTGGCGCCATAGCCGACCAAACGAAGCGTAAAACCCGGCGCGTCGAGCCATTCGGGCGTCCAAACCGCATAGCCGCTATTGGGGATAGGACCAGCCAGGAGCTTACGTTCCCGGCCACGGGAGCGGCCGCCGAGCTGGCAAACCTCGTACTCGCAAAAGATACGCACCGAAACGATGTCGCCGGCCCACTGCCAAACCACTTCGGCCGGCTCCCCCTCTACAACCTCATCGCCCCGTCCTGCGTAGAGTATGTCAATCCCCGGCTGAGACGTGACAACCAGGGGCGGCACTGGGGCACGTGGCTGCCAACCCTCCTGCCGGTCCCATCGCATCACAGGCGCCAGCACCTGCACCAGCGCTGCCTCTTTGCCCTCCGCCGCCGGTCTGCTGCTAGGAGCGCACACTAAAGCCGCCAGTATCACTACAAACAACGAAGGCCGCAACATTGCAACTGGTCGTCAACCTGCTTCTTCTGCAGGAGCAGCAATCTGCCACCTGTACGCCGACGTTGCTATCTCATCCCTGCACCCTTCACCGCGGCCCGCTGAGAATCATAGTCCATAAACCCGATGACCGCCAACAACGTATCGCGGATAGACACCATTCGCTTCTCTCAGCATTCTACTCTCTTCTCCGCTGCCGGAAAGGCAGAAAACAACATCCCACAAGAAGCCTTTCTATGGGATGACTGCTGCAAAGCCCGCCTAAGCAACCGAAAGGAGTAAATGCAGCCAAAAAGCTGGGCGTGCAGCTCTGCAGCCTTTCCACACCTCAGCTAGGCCTGTGCGAGCCCTTGCATCAATCTGCCGCCGACTATGCGCTATCTTTTCCCAAAACCCCCTTCAGACCACACGCTATCCCTATACAACAATGCCTCTCCGATTATGAGCTACCGTCTGCAACAATCCGTTGCCCTCTATGCGCTATCTCAACCCGGGAGTGAGCATCCCCTCAGCCAAGCCTATGATGCCGCCTGCAACAATGCCCTGGGCTAACCTTTCTGAAAGAGGGCCCACGACGGAAAGCTTACTTGGTAGCGTTGTTGTCCTCACCAGCACTGGAAAAAGGCTGGCAGGTGGACGAAACACCCCTGGGGTGGCGGCCCATAGATCTTGTGGGCATCTAGGGCACGATGAGAAGGTCTTCGAGCCGGGGCGGGTCGGCCGAGGCGACGATGAGGGCTACGGCGCGGTCGGCCTCGACCTTGCGTACTTCCGCCACGCCAAGACTATGCAGAGCCCCGTTGCGCAGCCGCGCAAGTACCGCCCTGCCAGGCAGAAGGCCAGCCCTGGAGCCGACGCCCACCAGCAGCTCGCGCTCCCCCGTCCGCGCCAGGATGCTGCCACTGACGGGCTTGCGCGCAGTGAGCTTGCCTACAGCTACCCTGGACGCTTCTCGCAAAGCCTCCTCGACCAGAACGTCCGTTGGGAGGGGATTGCGTCGGTCGGCCCCAGCGCTGCCGCCGCTGGCCACTGCAAATAACAGCTCCCCGCTGACAGCTTCCGTTAGCTCCAACCGAAGCTCGACCTTGACGCTGCGTGCGCGCTCATCGAGGACGGTTTTCGAAACGCCCCCGGAGACGATAAGGTGGGCACCCAGCCGGTCGGCCAGCCGCTGCAAGTCTTCAACGGCCAGGACAGGGCCGGCAGTGCCGAGGGATAGGCTCGCGGCGAGGACCTGCGGGCGAGGTACCATCTCCCACCGGCCGGTCGGCTCCAGCAACGCCTGCACCCACTCCGCTGCCCGAAAGCCCAGGCAGCGACGGGAATAGCTGCAGGATTCGGCAAAGTCAGCAACAGCAGAAACCAGACGCGGGCGCGAAGAAGCCCCGGCGCCTGTTTGTTGCGCGGCAGCTATGCCCGAGATACTCAACGCCGCGAGAAATAGCAAAGCGGCTGCGCGGCCCGCTTTACAGGCCCAGGCCATCCCTTTGCTCCTTCGTAAGTTCGTCTTCGACGTCCGGCGCGATGACGAGCTGCAAGGTGCCGACGCGGAGTTTAACCTTTTCGCCGACGGCGAGCCATCGAGCAATGTCCGGCCGCCGCCCGACCAGGGCCAGGTATGCGTCGCCAAGGTACCTGAGACAGGCTTGCGGCTCTCCGGTCGTAAACTCACTATCCACCCAGTAGCCGGCGTCGGCATCCAGGTAAAAGACCTTGCCCGCAATGGAACGGATGACCTGCGCAGGCCCCTCAACGGCACTGACGGTCGGGGCGGCCCTCAGGGCCTGCAGGTCCTTAGCCGCATCCACCGCAGCCTGGCCCACAGGCGCCCCGGCTAGTCCCTCCCGTGCCGCCTGGGCCGCTGGGGCAGCCACGCCAAAGGCACCACCCCCACCCGCGCCAGGCCCCATCGCCGCCCGCCACGCAGGCCGTCGCGCTGCCTCCTCGGCCAGCCTCGGTTCTTCTTCCGTCACCAGATAGGACGTGTACGGCGTGACTATGCCAAACTTCAGCGCCAGCCGTACTACTTCCTTCTTGAGCTCTTCGTCCTCACCATGCAGGCGTATCTGGTCGAGCAAGTAGGCCACCTGGCGCGTAGCCCACAAACGCGGCAGGAAATCATTGCCCCGCTCCTGGTCGGGGAGGGGGAGGGGCCAAGTCCATCGCTTTTCCTCACGGCCTTCAAGCCGTCCTGACAGCTCCACCCTAGCCTCACCCGGCTCCAGGTAGCGGCCAACAGCCAGCACCTGGTCGCCCCGGAACAGGTCAGGCACCACCGCTGGCTGAAGGTCCAGGACCTGGCGGCCCTCAACGCGCAGCTTCACGTCCGTGAGCGCGGGATGGCCAATCTTGCTCACCAGGGAGGATAGCGCCACCTCCAGGTCTTCCTCGGGACGCACGTAGCCAGAAGTTCCCCCTCCCTGCTGGGCCAGGGTATCGAGCAGGCGCGTATTGACATCATAACCGACGCCAAGCAGGAAGAGCCGTGGCGGACGGCCCCTGACAGCTTCGCGCGCCGCAGCTACGTTCTTGAGAATGCGGGCCTCCTCCCGCTCGCCAACGGTGGGCCGGCCGTCTGTAACAAAAAGCACATATCGGGGCCGCTCACCCTCATCAACGAAAACTTTGCACGCCTCTACCAGCGCGTCGTTGAGGGCTGTGCCCCCAACAGCTTCCATCTCTTCGACAAACCTCTGCGCCCGCTGGATATTGTCCGGGCTGGCGGCCAGAAGCTTATCGTCGAGCTTGCGCACAGTCGTGGCAAAGGCAATCAGGGAAAAGCGGTCCTGCGGCCCCAGGGTCTTTAGAGCGTACTTCAGCGCACTCTGGGCCTGCTGGAGCTTTTCACCACTCATGCTGCCTGATGTGTCCAGGACGAGCACAATGTCTTTGGGCGGAGTGGACTGGCCGTCACCTACTGTCGGCGCAAGCGCCAGCAGTACATATCCATCCTCGCCGGCTTCCCGGTGGGCCAGCCAGTGCAGCCCCAGCTCCGCTTCTGCTACCCCATAGCACAATACAAAGTCGCGGTCGAAGGGGCGCTTGTCAAGCTCCAGTGAGAATTTGGCTGTATGCTGGCCCTCGCGGTGAACGTCCAAGTCATGGCTGGGCGAGAAGACCGTGGTGAGCGCAAGGGCGCTGTGGATTCGGCCTTCGACGACAAGCCTGGCATTCTCGGTCGTCTCGTTGCGCCCCAGCTTGAGGTTATGAAAAAACCGCACCAGATTGTTGTCCGGCCGCAGGGTCATCAGGTATTCCGAGGTTATCTCTTCGGTCTTGCCAGGCGGCACCGGGAAGATGCTGGCCTTGAACATCCCGAAGTCGGCGTACTCGAGGAGGGCCGGGTCGCGCGTGCGGCGGATGAAGCTGAGATAAATCTCCCGAGCTTTCTCGGCCGGCAATATTTCGCCGGTGACAGGCTTGCCACCGACGGCAAACTGAAACTTCGTGACCGCCGCACCCGGCGGAAGCGGGAAGATGAAGGTACCCTCAACCGGACGCGAGTGGGGATTGTAGAGCACCGTCTCGATTTTCACACGCGCCACAGGGTGTTCAATGCTGATGGTGACGTGCTGGCTGCGGCATTCCAGATACTCCGTCGTGGGCTGAGGCCGCGGAGGCGCGTCCGGCGGGACTATGATGCACGCATGAGCCGTCGCTGCTGTCAGGATAGCGGCAACCGCGAAAAGTCGGAGAAGAACCACGGCAGGCAGGGATAGCATCGCGGCGAACCTTCCGGGGACTTGCATTTTCAGTCACCTGTCCCGATATGGTAGACACCGTCGGGCCGCTTTTCCAGCCTACCTCCCACTTGCTCGACCAGCAGCTCCAGGGCGGTCTCGACGGGTATCGGGTCGGCGAAGTTGCAGTCCACTGTCAGATTGGCCAGGGCATCGTCCACCTCGACGGTGACGCGGCCGCGGCGAGCCAGGGCAGCAGCAGCCTCG
>JANZZA010000069.1 GCA_026419655.1 Armatimonadota bacterium
GCTATAAAGAGACTGGTTGGCGCGGAGTCTGTAAAGGGTTCAGGCGCTTGTCTCTTCTCGCATGTCGAGGTGGCGCCATGCAAGCAGTGGCTCTGGCTATCGCCGTGACCCTGGTGGACCTGAGCAGCGCAAGCCGGCCGCCAGGCGTCCTTTCGGTGCGGGAGTTCGGTGGCGTGGGTGATGGTGCTACCGACGACACGGCGGCCTTCCAGGCGGCTATTGACCGCGCGGCCGAGTTTGGCGGCACAGTCTTCGTTGACCCCGTCCAGCCAGGGCGCGGCTATGTCTTGACCCGCACCGTAGTGCTGCGTCGCGGCGTAAGCCTCGTCGGCAGCCTCGCCGGAATGCCCTTCATTGCCTGGGAGGGCGTGCCGCGGGCTATGCAGATTGGGCCGGTCATCCTCGCACGTCCCGCCGAGGACCAGTATATCGCCGGCCAGAAAAGGCCTCTCTTCCACTTGATGGGCGGCAACACCCTGCGCGGGCTTTACATTCTCTACGACCGCCAGCCGTGGCCCTCAGACAAGGACTTCGATGACCTGGCTTCACCCTACCATTACCAGAGCCAGGCGGAGCTGCAGCAGCGCTTTATCGCGGAGCACGTTCTTCCCTACGGCCCCACTATTTTCGTCCAGCCCGGCGTCGCCTCGACGACAATCGAGGACATCACCTGCGGCCGCTACTACGATTTCTTCTACACACCTTCGGGCGGAAAAATCGTGATCAACCGCTGCTACCTGTATGGCTTCAAGCGGGCCTTCGCCATCCGCGAGGGCAAAGACGTCATAAGAATCTCCCATGTCCACATCGTCCCCAACGTCGAGGAGCCTATCTCATGGGAGCACGCCAGGCTCCAGGCCGCCATTACTTCCCAGCCGGACAACATTGCCTTTGATTTTGGCAGCGTGGACGGCTACTCCATCAGCGACGTAGCTGTCTTCCTCGTTCACACGGGCTTTAAGCTGGGCGCTTCGCCCGAGGCCCCTTTCGTAGACCCCATCACCGGCGAGCGAGTAAGTTTCGAGTGGGGCCAGGGGCCGTGGGGTTCTCTAGTGGATTGTAAGCTGGACAACTGGGTCATTGGCTTCGACTGCGTCCTGGGCACCATCCTGCCCAACCAGCTCACAAACGTCATGATTCACGTAAGCCTCACGGACGGGCGGCAGATGGCCGTGGGAGAGGGCGCCGTGGCGCGGCAGGCGGCTCTACTCATCGAGCCGGGTTTCGCCGGCGCCACGCTGCAGGTCAGCAATCTCTCGCTGAGCTCTTTTGCGCCGGCTCATGTGGCTGCCAACGCGGCCATGGTTCAGCAAGCGGGCGGCCGGGCCTTGCTCATTGACTGCCCGCCAATCGCCGAGCGCAAAGATTACGCCGAGCGCCAGGCCGCTAACGTGGAAATCTTCGGACTGGTTATCTCCAACATCCCTGAAACCCACATGATTGCCCTCACGCAAGGCAGCCAAGCGGCCGTGAGGATCAGGGGTTTTACGCACAACGGCGTGGCCCGCGACGACCTCGCGCTGCCGTGACCGGGACTGCCGGGCCTCTGCCGGGGGCCAAGGCGTCAAGGCAGTGTTCAGTTGCCTCAGGATTTTCTTCTAACCACTGGCGAGAACCGCAGCAACGTCCGCCGACCAGCTTTTTCTGGGGGCAACCCTTTGAAAAGGGTCGTCCCCCAGACCCCCTTCCCAAACTTTTTCATGCTGCTTCCACCACGCACGCCCTTCGGTAACACGCGGTCCGCGGCAGCGAAAGCACCAGCCGGCGCCGTGACGTTGGACCCGGAGTTGGTGTCAAGAAAGAAGAGAAGTCTGCGGCATTCGGAAGAAGGTGTTGTGCCACCGAGAGCGAAACTCTAGAGTGTAGGCGGTGTCGAAGGCATGCGCGAGTGCCGTAGGCACCCGGTGTGCCGCAGAGCCATACTCATGGGAGGTGTTTGCGATGCGCCGAGGCTTCACCCTCATCGAGCTGCTGGTCGTCATCGCGATAATCGCGATCCTGGCGGCCATCTTGTTCCCCGTGTTCGCCAGGGCTCGCGAGAAGGCGCGGCAGGCCTCATGCCAGAGCAACCTCAAGCAGCTTGCCCTCGGAGTGTTGATGTACGTGCAGGACTACGACGAGACAATGCCCCTGTGGAACCGCTTT
>JANZZA010000073.1 GCA_026419655.1 Armatimonadota bacterium
GTACCGTACAGATGGGCTCGGATCGAAAACCCATGCCCGGAGGGCGTCCCCAGCAAACTCGACGAGTCGCCCATGCTCAATGGTTCGCAAGGCTGCTGTTCGGCGCCTCACTGAGGCCGACGCCAGCCACTGCCGCAGGAGCGCCTGTGCCTCCTCAAGCTTCAGCCCCGCACGCACCGTAAGGGCCAGCTCCTGCAAAACCGTGTCCACTTCCGGCGAAAGGTACCGCTTCAGACGGTCCAAGAACCGACCCGGGTCAGCAGCTATCAGGCCAATCTGGAAAGCCCCTGCCAGCCGCCTGTCCCGCCGCTGAGCTACCACCTTCTGGAGCTTGGGCAACTCAGACGCCCAGTCCATCGCCAGCCGCTGCACCGCCCACCTGACAAACCACGGGTTTGCCGTGCGCAGGCAGATACTGACCAGTAACTCAGCGGCCTCTTTACTAAGAGGCCGGGACAAACATGCTAACAGTTCAACCGCATTCGGCTCCTGCCGCAGTCGTGTAAGAACAAAAGGCTCGGCCGCCGCACCAGCCTCAAACAGCGCTGCCCGGCACGCCTCGGCTTCCGAACTACCCCCAGTAGCCCGCTCGACCAAGAACTCATAGGCTTCCGGCGTACCGATCTTGGCTATTGCCTTTGCCACGTCGTATTGCGCATCGGGCGCAACCGCCCCCCTCAGCGCACGCCTCAGAAGCGATAGCTTCGCCCTTTGTGTCCTTCCTTCCCCCCAGCGCTTACCTCCTCTGCTTCAGCCTAATCGCCCGTCTCCCCTGCCCACGATTTTCCCCACGACTCTAATCCGCGTCAACGCCAGGAACCACACTTGCCGCTGTCATTCTGCGCGTAGACAAGTCTAATGCTGCCCGCCGCGCTCTGAGAGGCCTCTGAGCAGGACAAAACTAACCTCTCCCACCCACGGCTGTGCACACTGCTTTGACAGCACCCTTGGAAGCGTCCCGGCTTAGCCGCCAAAACAGCCCTGGGAGCTAATGCTTCTCCGCGGCGTCACATCCCAAGCGCTCTATATGGAGAGACAATCATCCAAGACTGCGAGGAGCTCCGAGCTGAGTCTTGCTGCGAAGCTGACACTGGGACAATCCGTGTTGTCTGGA
>JANZZA010000108.1 GCA_026419655.1 Armatimonadota bacterium
TGCTCGTGCTCCCTGGCGGAGATGCGCGGCCATCAGGTCTGCGCAGAGGGGCCAAAGAGGCCACAAGCGCTGCTGCGCGGGTGAGCAGTACGAAAAAGTTTGGGAAGGGGGTCTGGGGGATAACCCTTTTCAAAGGGTTTCCCCCAGAAGCATCTTACCGGAGGCGTGGCGGTATTCGCGCGACTAAAGAGCAGGCGGCGGCTAAATGTTACCGAATACAGAGACAGGGGTGAAAAGGTTGCGGGCCAAGCTCAATATTAACCTCAACCAGACCCTGGGCGGAATCAGCCCACACACTTACGGCAACTTCGCCGAGCACCTGGGCCGGTGCATCTATGGGGGCATCTGGGTCGGCCCGCAAAGCAAAATCCCTAACGAAGGTGGCATTCGTACGGACGTGGCAGGGGCGCTGAAGGACCTGGGGCTGCCGGTGCTTCGCTGGCCTGGCGGTTGCTTTGCGGACAATTATCACTGGCAGTGGGGCGTAGGGGCGGCCGAGAAACGCAGGCCACGCCATAACCTGTGGTGGGCGCAGCCTGAGCCCAATGAATTTGGCACCGATGAGTTTATTCGCCTGTGCCGCATGGTAGGGTGCGAGCCGTACATCTGCCTCAACGTTGGCTCGGGCACCGTTGAGGAAGCCCTCGGATGGGTCGAGTACTGCAATTCGGACCAGGACACCTACTACACCCGCCTCCGTCGCGAAAACGGCGCCCGCGACCCGTATCGCGTCCGATTCTGGGGCATCGGCAACGAAAACTGGGGCTGTGGCGGCTCAATGACACCGGAGCAATACGCCTACGAATATCGCAAATACGCCACCTATCTTCGCGCCATGGACAATACCGTGCCCGGCGGCTTGTTCCTCATAGCCTGCGGGTTTCATGACGACTGGAACTTCCGGTTTCTGCGCGAAATGCGCGGCGCTACACACCTGCTTGACGCCTTCAGCCTTCACCTTTACGTGGGGGGGTATTCGCGCTCGGCCACCGAATTCACTGACGAGGACCATTACCGGCTCATGGGCGATGTGCTCTTTATGGAGACAGAAGTTGCCAGGGCCTGCCACCTGGCCCGGTATTATTCTACCTTCGGCCGGCAGATTTATGTTGTGGTGGATGAATGGGGTACCTGGTATCCGGAAGCTAACGTGGCCTCCGGGCTATATCAGCAAAACGCGCTCCGCGACGCGCTGTTTACCGCTTGCGCCCTCAACATGTTCAACCGCCACTGTGACTGCGTTTTCATGACAAACATGGCCCAGACCGTGAACGTCCTGCAAAGCCTCATCCTTACGCAGGGGTCAAAGATGGTGCTGACGCCGACTTATTGGGCTTATTACATGTTCCGTGGCCACATGGGCGGCACTGCTGTGGCTTGTGAGACTGACGCGCCGACGATTCAGGATAACCAGGGCCGCGCGGTGCCGGTCTTGAGCGCGTCGGCTTCGGTCAAAGACGGCACGCTATTCCTCACACTTGCTAATATTCACCTTACAGCGCCGGTGTCCGTAGAAGTGGGTCTGCTGGGCGGCAGTGCTAGCGGCCAAGCGTGCGTCAGCATATTGACTTCGCGCGACGTCAGAGACCACAACAGCTTCGAGGCGCCCAACCGCGTCGTGCCGAGGGCGAAGAAGGCTGCCGCCGCTGGCGCCTCGTGGCGATTCCGTTTACCGCCCATGGCAGTCGGGGCTATAGCGGTGGGACTGTCGTAGTGAAGAGGTGTGGGGCCCGATACAACATTGGCGACGGGAAGTTACGTGGGCAGATTAGCGTAAGTTCTGCGACAACAAGCCAGGCGGCCGTTGCAAAAGAAACCTACTAGACGTAAGTCGCTCCCACGCACTATAAAGTGCAAGCACCAGCCCGCGCAGTCCCCACGCTGCCGGCTACGCGGGGACTGGTTTCGCAACAGTGACACCCCGAAAAACACACTGCTTCACCTTGCATCCAGGAGGAAATCGGCGGGAAACATTGCAACAGATAACCAGCGAAGGCTTGTTTGCTTAGTGCGCTGGAGGTGGGAGAATGTGCAGGCTGAACGGGTGGGCAGTGGTGATAGTATCAATGTTTTGTGCGTCAACGGGCCTGACGGATGGCCGACCGGCCATCCTTTTTTGTGGCTCGGTAGACCGGGATTATTTGCGAGAGCTGCAGCAAAAGGGCTTCGAAGTGGACTACACGGAAAGCCTCTCCGAGGCCACCTGGGACCGTATAAGCAAATTCAATGTACTGGTCATCTTCGGCACGCCGGACGCCTATGCAGTGGTCTACGCCAATGAGAAGTCCTCGCCGGAGCGCGTGCAAAGTTTTGTTAGCCTCATCGAGCGGTATCTTGAGGCAGGCGGTGGGGTACTTTTGCTGCCCATGGAGATGAACGTCCTCAAGCAAATGGTGTCTGACCTGACGGACAACTGGGGCGTCAAGGTACCCTGCGAGATAATCGTCGAGTCCGACCCCGAAAAAACCGGCGCGCTTACCCACTCGAATCAGGCCACGCCGCTGGCCTATACCGACCAGGTGCTTCCGTCGCCAGTCAGCGACGGTGTGCAGGGCGTCTGGTATCCCAATACCCCAGCCTATAATGCCGCCATGACCGTGCCCCTGATCCTGGACGAGAACTGGCAGATTGTCGTGAGAGCTTCCCAGACCGCGCGCACCCAGCCCGTTGACCTGACGAAGGCTGCCGCGCCCATTGAAAACCCCATTATCCGTGCGGAGCCAGAAGCCTCACCGCCCATTTTCGCCCTCCGGCCTTATAAAGCCGGCCGAATAGCCTTTTGCTGCCAGTGGCCGCAGTTTTCCGTGGTTGCGGGCACGAAGTGGATTTACAACCGCGAAGTTCTTGAGCGTGGCGTCAAGGGCAAGCCCAGCGATTTTGGCCGGCTCCTGGAAAACACCTACCGATGGCTGGCCGAACCGTCGCTGGAAAGTGGCGCGCTGGGCGGCCACGTAACATTTGCTGAAAAGCTCCTTCCGCCCAACGCCCGCGAGGATGTCAAGCGCGAGTACAAGGGCTACGAGGAACGTTACTGGCCTTATGACCCCAAGGCGCTGGGGGAATATGCGCTACCTGAAAACCTCAAGCTCTATCGCGGCCTCATCGGCGTCAAGTCGTCGTATAGCTCAGGCACGGGCACCGTCGAGGACTATGCTCGCATGGCCCGCGAGCTGGGGCTGGACTTTCTCGTGTTCATGGAAGACTTCAGCCAGCTCACCCGCGAGGAGTTCGAGCAGCTAAAAGCAGACTGCGTGCGGCTTTCTGACGACGACCTGCTGCTCCTGGCGGGCTTTACGATTACGAGTAACATTGGCAACCACTTATTCTTTTTCGGCCCGGACCCCGTCTGGCCCATTGACAAGGTGCTGTGCGGCCCAGACAAATCGCTTCTCTATATACAAGAAGAGAACGACAAGGGCGGGTTCACCGGCTATCTGACCCCCTTCCTGGATTGGGTGCTGTACGCCGGGTACCACTGCGAGGATGGCCAGGTCGGCTACTATAACTTCGTCGGCAGCCCCACGGGTATGCGTCTTTGGGAATGCCGGCTCTATGCGGCCGTAGGCCTGCGATACTACAAGGGCGGCAAGCTGGTGGAGGATGTGACGGATGACTACTTACTGACGGCTGAGTGCACGATTCCGCCGGCTCCCATGGCCGTAAATGAAGTGACCTCGCCTGAGGAGCTGCGCAGAGAGGTGCGTGCTGGCCACGCGCTGACTTATGGCCTCGCCCAGTCTCTCAACCGGTCTTCGCCCGGCGGCTTGTTTATGAGCGCCCTGCGCTGGTCGCATCAGTACGACGGCCTGCCCGTGTTCGTGTCCGATGGCCCTAAGATTCTGGCCTGGCCGGCCTGCCACCGAGTCTGGACATATGGCGGAGAGGAATTTGTCACGGCCCCCAACGTCATGCCCTCACCCATCTACGTCACGGCCGAGAAAGGCCTCAAGGAAATACGCATTTACAATGGCCAGCGGCTCTTCCGTCGGTTTGCTCTTTCCGGCGAGAAGGAGTTTAAGCGGATCCTGGTACTCAATGGGACTATCCAGATGAACCTGGTTTTGATAGCGGAGGACATGGCCGGGGGAAAGGCGGTGAGCTTTGCGCGGCGCTGCTGGAAGGACGGCGCCCTGGCGCCCAGTTTTTGCAGCGACCACGTCAACGACGGGGGGCACATGTGGCTGGCTCACGGGCCGAATTCCCTGCCGCTGAACTACCCGCCGGCCCTCTCACCCAATATCGCGGGCGGCACCTGGGACGGCGGCCCCACCGGCTGTCTCCCACTGGCCCGCTACCAGGAAACCGTTCCGGTCATCGAGACAGACCAGGGCACCGAGGACTTTAGGCGGTGCAATCAGGTGCCTGTGCTGGACTTCAGCGACGAGGGCGCCGTGGCAGTCGCCAGCCTCCGGCAGGAATACTACGATGAGCGGGTGGAGCGCGTGCTCAATCCGTGGCAGACTTACGGCCCCATTGATGGGCCGACGAAGTTTGCCGAGAACCTGCAGTACTACCGCGAATGGGTCACTCCAACCGTGGATGTTCCTGAGGAATACTGGGCCGCGCCAGGCATCCGTGTCGGCGTCAATCCGTCCCTATTCACGAATACTGTTCGCTTCAAGTGGCCTGTAGTGGTCAAGCGTCTGCGCCTGGGGGCTTTGCATTGTCACCCGGATGCAAAAGTCGTTGTCGGGACGGCAGAAGGAGTGCGCGAGGTACCGCTGTGGGAAGGCGTCGAGGTGCTTTTACGGCCGGGGGACTGGTTCGGCCTTTACAAGCAGGGGGTGTCCAACAGTCACCTTTATGTCCTGCGCAGCGAACCGGTGCGGCTGAAAATCCAGGGCGCCATAGAGTTTTTCGCCGACGTGGAGAACAAGAGCTTCCGTGCAGGAGACAGCTATACATTTGAGATTGCGGCCCTGGGCTTTCCCGTCAACGTAGAGATTGACGGCCCGCAGGACCTTGCCCGGTACGTGGAGTATCTGCGGGCGCCCGCTGGCCTAAAGATAATCCGTGGTGCCCGCCAGCCGTCCCATGGCGTACTCACTGTTGCCGTCAGCGACGGCGCCGCTGAGCTTTCCGTGCCCAGGCCAGCCACGCGCCTTGACCTGACGCTTCCAGTTTGCGTCACAGGACTAAATCCGCGCTGGTCCGCAGGCCTGTTCCAGGTGCGCGGGTACAGCAAGGGCTTCCACGGCCCAGGGGAAAACCGCTACCGTGCCCTTAGCGTTGACACTCATGGCGTCGCTTATGTGCCGCTATACGTAGACTACGCGGGGATCACTCATGTAGTTGCGGGGCACCCCGTGGTGGCCGGGCCTGAAGGTAAAGACCTGTTCATCCAGGTGACCAAGGTGCACGACGGGCCCCACCGCTGGCATGTGTCGGTGAACAATCCCACGGCGCGAGCCATAACAACGCGCCTGCGAAAGGCCATGAACCTGCCCGGTCTGACGGTCCCGACCGGCCCGATAAAGGTGCCTGCTGGCGGCTACCTCGTCCTGCAGTAGCCCCCGGGTCGCTTCGCAGATTGTTGAGTGCTCCACAAACTCTTATTCCGTCTGAGCCCCAAAAGGGATTGTTGGCGCCCAGGCCTCAATGCCTCGTCGCCCTGCTGGCGTCGAGACCCCGCTGATGCTAGGTGTCGTCGGAAATGGTGGGTGTGGTGGAACCAGCGCGAGAAAGTTTCGGAAAGGGGCGTGGGCAAGGGCCCTTTTCAATGGGTTTCCCCACATAGGCCCTTGTAGTTGGCTTCTCTCTGCGCCTGGCCTGTCTTTTACGCGCTGTTCTTGCGTGGCGCCTTTTGCCATGTTTCCTTTCCAGACGACTACCTCGTCACCGCGGTATAATGAGAAAGACCGCGGTGCAGGAAGCTG
>JANZZA010000117.1 GCA_026419655.1 Armatimonadota bacterium
GTAAGAGTCCTCACAGTGCTCGGCCCGCAGGGCCTCGTCGTTGTACTCCACACCGAGGCTGACCACCCGACAGTCCACCATTTGTAGAGACGCTTGTGTACTCATGCGGCTATCTCCGCGAGGCGCAGCGCTGGCGGTGGCAGGGCCACCTCGGGCACGAACTTTTTCACCGGAGCGGTCAGCCACGGGCGTCGGGCAGCCGAAAAAGCCCGACCACGAGGCTCCAGCGTAATCTTCGGCACCGCTTCGAGCGCGACAGCCATCTTCGCGATAGTCAGGAGGCTGACGTTGGCCCCACGCAGGATCTTTGTGATGTACGCCGGAGTGACACCCATCCGCCGCGCCAGCTCTGCACGCGTCAGCCCCAGCTCCTCCAGCCGTGCCAGCATCTGCTCGGCTAAATCAAGCACGAGGCCGTCCGCGACAAACTCCGGGTCGTGGCGTAGTTCCTCGATGTGATCGGCAATCGTGCGGGCCATTTAGGCACCCCTTTCGTGTGTGGACAAGAGCCAGGGAAGAACCTGGGCTATCTCGTCGACTCTTTTCTGGACCTGGGGCGGAATATGGTCCGTCCGCTTCATAAAGGCTTCCAGCAGGACCAGAATGCGCTCTGCGCGCCAGCAGATAATTCGCACCTTTGTCGTCTTTATCTCCCACAGCTCGTCCCACAGGTGTCGGAAAAGCTGCTCGTTTCGAGGGTCACCATGCTGGGCCAGGCGTTCCATTCTCGCCATCAGCTTCTTGTATTCTGCCCGGTTTTGCTTGCTGAGATCCTCAATGAACTCCTCGACCTGGCAGTGCCCTCTGTTGTCCTCGACCACCAGTATCGTATAGCAGCGGCCCGGGAGCGTCGGACGTAGCAGCACCCCCACATGTTAACCTATAGGTTAAAGTCTGTCAAGGGGTGCTGAGAAATTTCTGATGCGGCCCCGAGGCCGGGCGCTAATGGCGAGCAAGCGCCAAGCGGCGTCGCCTATGAGCTGCCGGGCAGCGAAAAGGAGAGCAGGCTGGCGAGGGCGGAGTGGGCGGCGTGGAGGGGGTCGGTGACCCATGGGGTGAGGAAGCGGCCCTCTTTGGCCCAGTGGCGGGCCATGTTGGCCGCGTCGGCGGCCAGGCGCTGAATCTCGGCCGCCGCCCACAGCACCTGCTCCTCGGCAAATATGTCCAGCTCGTCGTGGTGGAAGCGCACCTCCCGCAGGCCTGCCGGCCAGTCGCTGCGAAACTCCGGGGGCGTCTTGCCGAACTTCTCATAGTAGCGGACGATGTGCTCGTAGACCGGGCGGCGGTCGGTGGGTGGGATGTCCACGCCGCCGCGGGCGCCCAGGAGCGCCGCCATGGCCGCCGCCACGCCGCGCCATACCGCCGTCAGCTCGCCATTGAGCATCCTCGCGAAAGGCAGCTTGTAAGAATCCCGCGCGTGCGGGCGGTCCGGGTCCCACCAGAAATGCGCCCGGCGGAAACGGTCCCAATCCGGCGGGTCGCCAAGGACGTCCGAGGCGGCGCGCACATCCCACCGCCAAGGCGTCTCCTCAGGCGCCAGCGGAAGATTAACGAAAGGCGTCGCGGCCTTCAGGCGCAGGCGCGCCGGCGGAAGCATCTCCAGGCCAAGCTGACGCGCCACCGTCACCGTGGCCTGGGGATTGGCCGGGATGGGCACCACGGAAATCTCCAAAAGCTCGATGCGCCTCCAGTACCCGATGCCATCGCGCTCTTCGCCGTCGTCGGGCCGGGCGTTGAAGCCGATGGAGAGCGAGCGGAGAATGCGGTCCTCGATGAGGTCCCAGATTTCCCTGGCGCGGGCGGTGCGGCCAAGCTGAATCTTCACCCAGAGGCCCTCCTCCGTCACTCGCGCCTCGACGGTCCGGCCGACGGGATTGAGCCAGTCGTGAGCGTAGGTGACAATCGGGTTGCGCATGTAGGCCTCGAGGCTGGCGGCGATGGCCTGGGGCAAAATTACTTCACCCTCGCGGTCAACGGCCGGCGTCGAGGCCCAGCCCTCGAAGGCCTGGTTGGCCGCGGCCTTGAGGTGCAGCGGGAGGACGTGAATGCGCGCATACGGCGGCGGGGTTATAGTCACGCAGGCATCACTCCTGGGGCGGAGTTTCAGTCAAATGAAGCTAACTTCAATTAAGTGAAGGTGACCGCGCCGCGGCGGTCAGTGCTTTTCTGGGGGGAACCC
>JANZZA010000130.1 GCA_026419655.1 Armatimonadota bacterium
GCAAAAAGGCGAGGAGCTTCTCCAGTGCCCTCACTGCCAGCGCATTCTCTATTGGCTGGGGGAGCCGGAAGAGGAGCACCCGGAGACCAAGACGGCCTCCCGCTCGGCATGAGGGACCAGCCCGCCTCTCCCTCCGTGACCCCGGCGGCGGTGTTGGCGGCCCTGGCCGACACTTTGGACCTCAAGGGGGTGCTGGCCCGCTTCCGGATCACCCCGGAGCAATTGCGCCAGCTCCTGCGGGAGGCCGCCACCGCACTGGGCCGGGGGGAGGCGGAGACCTGGCGCCTGTATGTGGACGGCGCCTCCCGGGGAAATCCCGGGCCGGCGGGCGCCGGTGCGGTCCTCCTGGATGCCGCCGGCCAGGTGGTGGAAGAGGGCTCCCGTTTCCTGGGCCGCGCCACCAACAATGTGGCGGAATATCAGGCCCTGCTCCTGGGGCTGGAGCTGGCCCGCCGCCACGGGGTGAAAAGCCTGGACATCTTTGCCGACTCCGAGCTCCTGGTGCGCCAGCTCACCGGCCGCTACCAGGTCCGCAGCCCCCATCTCAAGCTCCTATTCCAGGCGGTGCGCCAAGCCTTGGCGGAGATCCCCGCCTGGCGCCTGACCCATCTGCCCCGCCGCCACAACGCGGCCGCCGACCGGCTGGCCAACGCGGCCATTGACCGGGAGGCGCTGCGGCGCTAAAATATAAAGAGGCGGAGCAGGCCAGATGATCGCCGGTCGCGCCCATCCGCGGCCGGAGGAAAGTCCGGGCTCCACAGGGCAGGGCGCTGGGTAACACCCAGGCGGCGTGAGCCGACGGAAAGTGGCACAGAAACCACACCGCCAGCGGCCCCGGAAGGGGGTGCGGGCAAGGGTGAAATGGTGGGGTAAGAGCCCACCAGCGGCGCGGCGACGCGACGGCTGGCCAAACCCCGCCCGGAGCAAGGCCAAATAGGAGAGCCCCAAGCCCGGCCCGCCGCAGCTACGCTACTTTTTGCGCGAGGCCGACTGACAAGCCGGTTCTCACCGTGCCGCGGGTGAAGGTCGCAGGAGATATTTTCGGGCCGGGCTTGACCGTTGTGCCCGACGGGTGGCTCTCGGGTAGGCCGCATCGAGGCCTGGGAGCAATCTCAGGCCCCAGACAAATGGCCCCAGGCCGGCTCGCCCGGCCACAGAACCCGGCTTATGCCTCGCTCTCGGCGCACGAAGTCGGCAGGTGAAAACACAAAGGGCGGCACACAACGCTATTCACCGTGCCGCTCTGGCTTGCCTGTTTGCCGCAATTGTCGGTCGCCGACCTCAGTCCGGGTTCCCCTTGCCGTGCAATGTGCCGAAAAAGTATGCGTAAGTGCACGCTACCCCGCCTGCGCTGGCCTATGGGCTTCTGTTCTACCCGGAAGCGGAAAAGAGCTATGGCAGGTACACAGTCGGAAGCTATGCTGCTGACTTGAGACGTTTCCTGCCCGACCTGGCTCGGAAGAGGAAACCACGCAAAGGTCGCTCACATTCTAGGGACTGTTGCAACAGCCGGCGTTGGTTTATCCATAGTGAGGAAAGTGTAATACGCTGTGTGCCCGACCCCTTACCTGCGACCGCGTCTGGGAGCCCGGCAAGCAACTTCTTCAACACTCTTCTGTGGCAGGCCGGATACACGTGTTTTGGGCACCAAAGCGTCGGGAAGGGCTAGTTGATTTGTCGGTCGGGCAGCGGATAGCTGCAGTCAGCAGCTCTTGCCGGTAATTGTGGGCCAGCAGCGTGCCAGACTCTTGTTTATGCTCGCGGCAGACACATGGTTGCCACCCGTGTCACAGTGAGCAGGTTTTCAGGCAAGCCCGGAGCCGGCTCGAAGCAGCACCTCGAGAGAACTGAACAATCTCCTGCTCTGTCCGGGTGCTTGTGCACGGCTGCCAAGGCCTTGTATCCTCGCAAGCGCCCGTTTTCGCAGACGGTCGCGTATGATTTTTCCCGGAGGCGTGCTATGTCTGACCTACCTGCTCGCCGCTGGCCCTGGCGCGGCGTAATCGAGGAATATCGCGAGTTTCTTCCGGTCACCGACGACACGCCGGTGGTGACCCTGCTGGAGGGTGGCACCCCCCTGGTGCCAAGCCGTGCTATTGGCCCGTCCCTGCCAGGGCGCCTGCGGCTGTTTTTCAAGTACGAGGGCCTCAATCCCACCGGCTCCTTCAAAGACCGCGGCATGTGCATGGCCATCTCGAAGGCGAAGGAGGCCGGGGCACGCATCACAATATGCGCCTCGACGGGCAATACAGCAGCTTCGGCGGCCGCTTACTCGGCTGCCGCGGGCATGGCCTCAGTCGTCATGATACCGGCCGGCTATGTGGCGCTGGGAAAACTCAGCCAGGCCCTGGCCTACGGCGCCCGCACCCTGGCCGTCGAGGGAAACTTCGACGACTGCCTGCGGTGCGTGCGCGAAATCTGCGAGGCCTACCCGGTAGCCCTGCTCAACTCCCTGAATCCGTACCGCATGGACGGACAAAAAACTGGGGCTTTTGAGGTGTGTGAAGCGCTGGGCAGGCCGCCCGATTTTCACGCTCTCCCCGTGGGCAACGCCGGAAACATCACGGCCTACTGGTGGGGCTATAAGCACTGGTATGACGCCGGGCTGGTCGCGTCCCGGCCCGTCATGCTGGGCTTTCAAGCGGCAGGGGCGGCGCCCATTGTCCTGGGGCACCCTGTTGAAAAGCCGGAGACCTGCGCCACAGCCATCCGCATCGGCAACCCAGCCCGCTGGAAAGATGCCGTGGCCGCAGCAGAAGAGTCGGGGGGCCTGATCACGTCCGTCACTGACGAGGAAATCCTGGCGGCCTACTCAGACCTGGCGCGGCTGGAGGGACTTTTCTGCGAGCCGGCCTCGGCCGCCGGCGTGGCTGGTGTGCGAAAACTTGCCCGCGAAGGCTACTTCGGCGATTCGCCGGCAACCGTAGTGTGCACCCTGACAGGCCACGGCCTTAAAGACCCAGACCGGGCCATCGCTCTCGCACCCCAGCCAGAGACAGTGCCTGCCGACACCGATTTCATCGTGGACTTGTTAGGATTGAGGTAAGCTTTCCGGCCTGAATAGACCATTGACGGCCGGCGTCTATGCGTCGGGGCTTTCGCATGACGACCAGAGTCGCGAAGGGGCCAGGGGTTTGCAACCCGGCGCGGAGTCTGGGGCCAGGTGCCGTTGGCCGGCGGGGGCGGCATATCAACCAGTGCTTTGCCACGAGTCTGGCAGGTGGGCAAGCTTGCCCCGCTCTGCTCAACGCTGGTGAACTAGTCACGGTGTTTGGAGGATGGTGAAACATGCGCGGGTACAGTGCGCCAATGCTGCTGGTAGCTTTTGCTGGGATGGCTACGGTCACGCTTATTGGCTGTGGCGGCGGCAAATACACGCCCGGTCTTGGGGTGCGCTACCTGGTTTTCGAGACCGACCGGGCGGAAACCGCGGGCGGTAAGGATATAATTCTATTCGACCGTGCCACGCGCCGCCTGGATAACCTGGCTGCTCTAAACTCCACCGCCGACGATGTCCATCCGTCAATTTCCTCGGACGGCCGCTACATTGCCTTCGCGTCAAACCGGGCGGGCGGCCCAGGCCAATACGACATCTATGTGTACGACCGTCAGACCGCCACCTTTGTACCAACTCCCGGCCTCAATAGCACCGGCAACGACGACTGGCCCGATATTAGCGCCGACGGCCTCTACGTCGCCTTTCAGTCAAACCGCCCGGGCGGAGCCGGCGGCTGGGACGTGTACCTGTACGACACGGCTATCCGGGCGCTGGTCAACGTGAGCAAAATCAACACGGCGGATAATGAAACGCGGCCGTCGGTCAGCGAAGACGCTGCCTGGATTGCCTTCGAGACCGACCGGTCGGCAGCCACAGCGCCGGATATTCTGCTGTACGAGCGCGGCGTCGAATTCGTACACGGCCTTCCAATCAACACGACCGGCGTCGAGCGCGACCCGGACATCTCCGCAAGCGGCAGGTTTCTCGTGTATGTGGTCCAGGGTGGCCCTGGCGGCGCCTTCTTCGACCTGGAGATGTACGACCGCCAGCAAGACAGAGTAGACCAGCTTCCACAGCTCAACATCGCCAACGCCAACGACGACCTTCCCTCGATAAGCTTCGATGCCTGGTGGATAGCCTTCCAGTCAGACCGGCCAGGAGGAGCCGGCGGCGCGGACGTTTACCTGTACGACCGCGCGGCCCAGGCGGTAGTTCAGCTAACAGGCGTGAACGCAGCAACCTTCGACGGTGCGCCAGGGCTGGACTAAGCCGCGCCGATGGTGGCCATGCACGCACACGAAGCCCCATTTATGTCCAGCGAAGCGGTCGGACGTTTCCTGCGGCGCCACTTGAAAAACTGCAACCGCCCCAAAAGCACTCCTTTTGGGGGACACCCTTTGAAAAGGGTTGTCCCCCAGACCCCCTTCCCAAACTTTTTCGGGCTGCTGCTATGGCTCGTGCGTACAAATGGAACAATGGCGTGTAGCAGGCAAACCTAGCTCCACCCGCAGTCAATGTAATATTTAAACGGCCGTGGGGGATGCCTGGATCAGAGTGGCGACTATTACACGCGGCCAGCGTCTGCGAGGGATGGCGGGATGCGCTGCGCGCTGCTTTCAATATTAATGGCCTTTACGGTCTGCAGTGCCACGGGCCAGCCAGCCCCAGGACCTTTCACCCCCGACGCCCACACCGTGCTCCTCTATCACTTTGACGAGAGCGCTGGCACAACTGCCCATGACGCCAGCGGACATGGCCAGCACGGCATCCTTCAGGGCCCAGAATGGACAAAGGGGCGCTTCGGCGGTGCCTTATGGTTCGACGGCGTGGACGACTGCGTTTTCCTGGCCGATCCCCATGCTATCCAGGGACTGAAACAAATAACCGTCGAGTGCTGGTTCAATCAGGAAGAAACCTCAGGCAGACGCTTCCTGGTAGGGCATGACGTGGCCTTTCACTTCGAGGTGGACGATGGCATGGGCACGTCCATATCGCTTTATAACCATGGCGGGGGCGTGCCCAATGCCGAGGGAAAGGCCCACCAGCAAGTGTTCCTCATGGGCCGGCCAATCCGCGCCGGCCGATGGCATCACCTGGCAATCACCTATGATGGGCAAATGGTCAGCCACTTTCTTGACGGAGTACTGCGCGGACGGTTGCCGGGGCCACGGGATTTCTCCCTGGGCGCCATGTCGCGCGGCCTCTGGGTTGGCTGCTACGTGGGCACGGATTTTTGGTTCAGCGGCCTCATTGACGAGGTGCGCGTGTCCGATTGTGTGCGTTATGACCCCGAGAGCAAGCTCCAGCCGGGAGGGAAAGTCTTCGAAATGCCCCCAACTGGGACACCTCTTCGCCCATCTCCGACGATACGCGCCGCCGAGCGCACCGGCGCGGCAAGCCTTTTCCTGCAACTTCAGTCCCTCTACGGCGGCCCCTCACAGGGATGGATATGTTTCAAGCCGCCGGGAAAGCCCGCCTCTGTAGTCGGGCGGTTTGAAGTGAAGCCCGAAAACGGACCGACGACTGTTGAAGTAGACGTGTCGGACGAGTACGCAGGGGACGGCACGTACCTAGTGGGGCTCGTGCCTGAGGGCGGCGGCTATTTTGCTTTGACCTCAGCGCGCCTGGTCGCTGGAGGACTAGAAGTAGCAAGGTGGTCGGGCGAAGCGCGGTCGCGGCGGACTTTCAGCCCGCCCATCTTGGCCCCGCTTAGCGTCGGGCCGCAAAGACCGCCCCGACCTGGTGGGCGCCTGCTGTTCTTGCCTGCCGAAGTAGATTGGGCCCGCGGCAATCTGGAGCTGGACACCAGCGAAGAAGACCAGCCGCCGCTTATGATTGGCGAGGGCCAGGCTGAATGGTGGTTCTACCTCCCCACGGAACAAATCTATCGCGTTTATATGCGGTACGCTTCCGCTTCTCTTCACCCCTGCGACACCGTAATAGACGGCAACGACCTCAACGAGTACGACATGTGCGCCGTCAACCGCACCGGACGCGAGACGGCACGCGATGCTTTCTGGGAATATCAGGGCAGCGTCCACCTGACGGCCGGCGCCCACTGGCTCCGCGTCCAGGACATGCCCCCGGCCATCGTGGCCCTGCGATTTGAGCCGACGCCTGCCCTGCCACCGCGGAAAGTGGCCTGGGGCCGATACCCCGTGCCGTCCCCAGAAGCCCTTAGCACCTGCGGGCCGTGGAAGGCAAAAACCGAGTTCGGTAAAGCCACAGGCGTCGCCGCGGAGATAAATGCCGAGGCTGGCCCTGGCATCGAGTTTCGCGCCCGGTTTGCCAACGACGACCCGGAAGATGTTTGGGGCGGCGACTGCGTGCGCTTCGGTTGCCCTGTCAAGTGGGACCTGGAGCCGTATGGGCGACTGCGGTTTGTCTTTCGCGGCCAGGGCAGCGGCCACGTCATCGCCCTGTGGCTGCTGGACGCAAAGGGAGACGAAAAGCTTATCTGGCGCCACAGGGACACCAGGCAGGGAGACCTGGAGGTCCGGGTGCCGCTGAATTTCGAGGGCAATGACGTTTTTGACCCAGGGCGGATTGTGGCCGTATCCGTAGACCTGGACGAAGGCAATGTGAACGGCGGCCAGGGCAGCGCTTCCCAGGGGAAAGACATGCGCGTGGCCCTTATCAACCCAGTTTTCTACCGACGGGACACCCTGGCTGAACCAGAAGGATACCGGGAAAGACTTACAGGCGCCCTAAAGGCAGTCCAGGTGCACCTCAAGCGGCTCGGCGACAGAGCGATAACTCTCGTCTCGCCCGGTTTCCGGCCATGGACCAGGCCAGTAGTGCCGGAAGAACACCCTCTCTACGCTGCCGCGGAACCAAAGCCCGTGACGCGCGCAATACTTGGCTTTGACCTTCACTTTACCGGCGCCCGGAGCATTGACGAGCAAACCCTCAAGAACTTTCACGACTATTACGACTTTGGCGATGTTTGCTGGCCGCACATCGGCATCCTGCCCCAGCGGCGCGATTTCGGGAGCGACGAAGACTATCAGGCAGCCCTGAGGCACCTGGAAGAGCGGCTGAAGGACGTGCAGCGGCGAGGACTCATCGTATGGGACATCTTTGGCTATGTGCCGCACAATGAGGCCGGGCCTACTCCGCGTGTTGCTCCAGAACACCATGAAATACTGCTGCGCGTCCTCGGCGAGCGATTCCTGGGCTATGACAACGGCGAACAAGACGGCCGCTACATCGGCTCCTACGCAGACCGCGACCCAATAACCAACCGCCGCGAGGGATGGGAGTACTTCGTGCGATGGGACGAGGGCATTTGCAGAGACAGCATGAACTACATGAACGCAACCGGGTCGCTCAATTTCTCGCATTATTATGGCGAGCGTGGCTGTCGCACCCTTGGCCTGGAAACCGCCCAGGGCCTCCCAAGTGATACCCTGATGTTCGCCTTCCTGCGCGGAGCCGCAAAACAATACGGCCGTCTCACTACCCAGGCCACCTCGATATGGAATCGCTTTGGGTACAATATGTATCACGACAGGCGCACAGAAGGACCAAATGGGTACGGTTTCGGGCCGAATAAGGGGTGTTCGCTGAGCCTGCACAGGCGGCTCTTTTTCCAGAGCTACACGGGCGGTGACAGCATTGTAGGAACCGAAACGGCCCAGTTTACGGCCGATGTCCTCGAAAACGGAGCGCCTGAACTAAGTCCTCTCGGCCGCCAGCACCTGGAACTGCGCGAATGGGTCCGCCGGCACCCTGACCGCGGCGTGATGTACACTCCCGTGGCTTTTATGCTGGACTTCTACAACGGTTGGAATCCGCCCCGGCACCTTTACCGGAGCGACAAATACAAGATCTGGGGCAAGCTGCCGTACGAAAAAGGTGACTACCTGATTGACGCTGTCTTCCGAATGGTGTGGCCAGGCTACGAGGACTGCAGCTATTTGCGCAACGAGCGAGGTTTCATTACGCCGACGCCCTATGGGGATATTTTCGACGTAATTACCAATCGCTGCCACGCCGAGGTGCTGAAACAGTATACAGCGATAATGCTGCTGGGCGACGTGGAGCTGGACAGCGGCGCCGCGGACAGACTGATGGAATTTGTGCGGCAAGGGGGCGACCTTCTCCTGGACGCCGGCAATGCGCGGCAGCTACCAGTAGAAAGCATTGGCCTGCGGCTGGGCCAAAAGAGCACTGCGTGCACAACGGCACGGGTCGGCACGGAACAGGTGTGGGCCGAGCAGCCCTATGTTTATACCGAGGCCGACCTGGACGGGGCCACGGCAATCCTCATCAATGAGCACGGCAAACCCGTCCTGACGGTAAATGAGGTCGGCAAGGGGCGGGTAATTGTGTGCCTGGCCGAGTACTGGATGACCGATGCGCTGAAGTACGCCAACCCTGAGATAGTTAACATGGAGCCGCCGTACAGGCTTCTTGAGGGCGTGAGCACAGTGCTCGGCGAGTATTTTGCGTCCTTCAGCCCTGTGATTGTCGAGCCGGCGGGCCTCAACGTGCGAGTAAACTGCTATGCGGACAATCCCCGGCGGCTGCTGGTGGCTCTCACGAACAACGACCTTTTCGCCGACTGGCAGGGCACGGTACGGCTGCGAGATGGCACAGTGACCGCCGTGCGAGACCTTCGGCGAGAGCGCGACCTGCGCCCAGGCAAGAGCGTGCCCGTCACCGTCCCCTCAGGAGATGTAGTGCTCCTGGACGTGACAACCAAATAGACCGTGAGCATCCGGCCGAAAAACCAGCTCCGCTCTCTGTGGAGGAAACTTTTTGAAAAGGGTTTTTCCCCGGCCCCCCTTCCCAAACTTTTTCGTGCTGCTTCCACCGCTCGCGCCAGGAGACAAACCCGTGACGTGCGGGAAAACCGAGGTAGCATTGCGACTAGGCCTGCTATCTGTTGCCGCCGCCGTTGCGTTCCAGGAACAGCTTCATGGAGCAAAACTTGCCGCACATGGTGCACACGTCAGGGTCGTGGGAAGGCCTTTCACCGCGGAAGCGATAAACCTTTCCGGGGTCGAGGGCAAGCTCAGCCTGGGCCTGCCAGTCGCGGCGAGCCCGTGCGCAGGACATTCGCAGGTCCCAGTCGGCAGCGCCCGGAATGCCGCGGGCAAGGTCGGCGGCATGAGCAGCAATGCGCGCAGCGATGACGCCCTCGACCACGTCCTCCACGTCCGGCAAGCCCAGGTGCTCGGCCGGCGTGACGTAGCAGAGGAAGTCTGCGCCCGCGAGGGCACACACAGCGCCACCAATAGCCGCCGTAATATGGTCGTAGCCAGGTGCAACGTCGGTGACAAGAGGGCCAAGCACGTAAAAAGGCGCGTCGTAGCAAAGCCGCTTCATCAAGCGGACGTTAGCCTCAATCTGATTGAGGGGCATGTGGCCGGGCCCCTCGACGAATACCTGCACGCCTGCCGCCCGCGCCCGAAGCACTAACTCGCCCAGGACCATGGTCTCGTGGAGCTGGGCCGCGTCTGAGGCGTCAGATACGGCGCCAGGCCGAAGGGCGTCGCCAAGGCTGATGGCAACATGGTAGCGCCGACATATATCGAGAAGGTCGTCGTATCGCTCGTACAGCGGATTCTCCGCATCGTTGACCAGCATCCAGTGGGCCAGCAAGGCGCCGCCGCGACTCACTATCCCGCACGTGCGGCCATGCCGGCGCACCAGCTCAACCCCCTCTCGGGTGATGCCACAGTGCAGCGTCATGAAATCAACGCCGTCTGCCGCGTGGCGTTCGATGACTTCCAGCAGCAGGTCAACCGGTATGCGACCGAAGTCGCCGTAACGGCGGTCGGCTTCCTCGGCGGCCTGGTAGATGGGCACCGTGCCCAGCGGCACAGGGCAGGCTTCGCGAATAGCCCGGCGGATGGCATCCAGGTCGCCGCCGGTGCTGAGGTCCATGATCGTGTCGGCGCCGACGGCCACCGCCGCCTCTAGCTTGCGCAACTCACGGCCAAGCTCGGGGTAGTCTGGTGAAGTGCCAATGTTTGCATTAACTTTGACTCGCAACCCGAGCCCGATTCCTGTAGGCGCCACCTTGCCGCCAGCTTGCCCAAGAATCACTGTGCGGCCAGCCACAACATCGGCCCGCAGGCTACCTTCATCAATTCTCTCGGCCTCTGCGACGGCCGAAAAAGTCTCATCTTTTATTAATGTATCCACGTCCTTGAGCTGAGTATCCATATTCAGCAGCTCTTCCCATACGCATCGGAGCGACCAAACCGGGACAGGCACTCAGACACCCCGAGTGCAGGACTTCCTTCCACACGTCTTGACCACACCAATGCAGCCGGTCTGGGCAGTGAGCCTTCTGCTAGCGATGGGATTATACCCTTCCTGGCAGCTCTTGTCCCCCACAGCCGCCCAATAGCCACTGTTCCCTTTTCCCAGGTTTTGTCCGAGGCCGGCCCTGAGCCTGCCCTGGGGATCTCCTCCCGGCTATCTCCCCTGGGGGAAGACTGTTGCAAAAGTTGATTTCCCGGCCCCCAGAGGCAATCGGAGGCAGAAGGTCGGGCACACAGCGTTGTACGTTTTCTTCAGTCTGTACAAGCGAACACCAGCTTTTGCAACACACCCAGAAAAGTTGGCCCAGCTATCTCCCTGCCAGGATTCTTCGTGCCACCACGGCATACGTCATCCATCAAGGCATAAGTGACCACGAGAGGATGAACAACCACTGAGGGTCTACTCGTCTTAGCCGTCGAGAAAGCCACAGAAGCTGGCCGCCTCGAGGACTAAGGGGCAGGGCCAGCTCAGGGATTGTTTTGTGTTTGCAGACTGGCAGGCATTTGTGACGTATGCTAAAATGCTCAGGAGTCCGGCAGCCTAATCGAAGCTCTGCAGGACGATGCAAAGACTGGAACTGCTGGATGAATCGGGCGGGCCGTTTCTAGCTCAGTTGCCGCAAGTGCCGTGGGCGGCGTGCGAGCTGATTGCATGTACGGCGGCTGCGGCAGCGTACGCCGGCCGCGCCGTCGCGTACTCCGACCTATTGTGCTCCTCTGGCGCGGCCTTCATGCTGGCGGTTTCGCAAGACGGCTTCCGACACTGGGACGCTTTGGCCAACCGCTGGCGTTTCTTACAAGCGTCGCTGGTTGAGGCCGGTTTTGGGCGGGCCTTGGTGTGCACGGAAGGCGTGGACTTCACCGGCGTGGCCGGTGAAGAGCTGATGGCCGGCCGCCCCCTCGTGGTAGCCGGATGCTTTCCTGAGGCTCCCTGGCGCGCCGGTCTGGTAGTGGCGCTACCGGCCGAGAACCGCTGGGCCGTCATGGACACAGGGGGACGAGTTCATTGCCTGGCGCCGCGAGGGAAAGTGGTAGTGGCCACGCGCGAACCGAATCAGCCAAGCAGAGCATACCCGCTGCACGTGCTTGAGCGATGCCTGTGGTGCTGGGAAGGAGTAGAAGAAAACGAAGGAGCAAGTGGGTGGCAGAAGTGGCTGGAGCACCTGGAGTCTGAGCCGCCGCGCAACCAGGCCGAAGCGCGCTCCCAAGTCGCCGCCCACGAGTGGTTATACGAGACTGTGCTCGAAGGACGGTCATACGCCGCGACGTGGCTTCATGATTTGGCCTTACAGACCGATGGCCTCGCGTCCGACTGGCTAATGGAAGGAGCCGACATCCTCGCTGAGATGGTTGGACTGATGGAAAGCCGCGACCCGCCCCTGCACCAGCCGGAAGTGCTTTCCTGCTTCATGGAACCTTCCTGGCGCACCTATCTGGCAGATATAATGGCC
>JANZZA010000262.1 GCA_026419655.1 Armatimonadota bacterium
CTGCGTGTGTGCCCGCCGCCATGGGCAGACGCAAGGCCTAAAGGCCCACGAAGGGCACTACCGAGTACCACACGACATGTCCGCGCACGACTGCGGCGGGGCAGGCAAACCCGCTGGTGAGGCGAACCTTGCCGGCGAACAGTGTGCTGGTTTCGCGGGTCATCCCCATTTCTTGCCGGCCGCGGTGATGCAGATGAACAAAGAAGATGCCCTCGTCAGGGCAAGCCTAAAGTTACTTTCTGGAGTCGCCCTGCTATTTCTCCTACATCCGCCGGCCTTTTGCGCTACCTGGCGCTCCCTGCCCGAGACCTTCTTTGGCGCCAACTGTCAGTTTTACCAGGAGGGTTTCTACCTCGGCACGCTGCCCCAGCAGGCGCCAGGTTCCCGGCGCGCAGAATTTATCGCCCTCATGCGCGACAGCGGGATCCGGTCTCTACGCTTCCCGGGGGGCACGTGTGCCAACTTGTATTTCTGGGACAGTGAGGCCGCCACGCGGCTTGCCGCCTGGGCCGCCTCCCAGACCGGCCAGGGCCTCGGCTATTGGCTCAGCCCGTCCCCGGCGGCGTTCATGTACAACTACTACACTTCCGTGGACGCTTTTCTGGACTTTTGCCGGGCCGCCCGCATCGAGCCGATCATCCAGCTCAACACCGTCACGTGCTTTCACCGTAATCGCCTGTGGCTTTTGGCTCCGGTCGAGAAAGGAAAGAATCTCCTGGACGAGACCACCTTTTACGACGCCGAAGAAGACGTCCTTACGCCTGCCGTAGAGAGCGTGCGCAGGCTGTTACGCCATTGCCGTACCTGCGGCACTCCTGTGAGCTGCTGGGAACTGGGCAACGAGGAATACGGCATGCCAGCCATGGTTCCGGAGCGCTATGCCGAAATCGCGGCGGCCTACGCACAGGCCATCAAAGCCGAAGATCCCAGGGCCCAGGTTCTGGTTACCCTCGGCCACAACGCCATCCTGGACGATTCTGACGGCACCCGCACCTGGGCCACACGGATGCTAAAGCGCCTCGCGGAGCTGGGGATTAGTGAGCAAGTGGACTTCTTTACGCTGCACTACTCCGGCGCTGCTGCCGTCCGTGCTGCCCTGGACCTGCTACCCCAGCACGGCTTTCAAAACGCCCGCATAGCCGTGACAGAGTTTACCTGTGGCTGGCCTGATTACTGGGAGAAAACGCCGCGCTATGAGCACGCCCTCGCCGTTGCGGACGTACTGATGCAACTGGCGCGCCTTCCGCAGGTCGAGAAGGTCATCATCCACGACCTGATTAGCCAGAACTTTGGCGTCTACCACTACAATATGAAACCTTTCGGCCCACCCGACGCCCGCTCTTATGATTCCGTGCTGGGATACGTGGCAACGCCTACCGCGATGACTTTCAGGCTGGCCCGAGTGCTTCACGGGGCGCAAATCGCCGTGGACAGCCCGGACCCATGCCGTATCGAGGGCCGGCGAGGAAAGGCCTACTGTGGCCTCTTCGTGAACCGCACGGACAGAGAGCGCGAGTACCCTGTAGTATTTGCCGACCTGGGCCTCCAACCACAAAGTCTCGTCGTCACGACAATGCGGGCCGAGGACCTAGCCGCCACGCAGGTTAGCTTGACCGAGCAGCGTATCCCAAAAGCCGGCCCGGCGGCTGTGGTGAAGCTGCCCGCGTTTTCTCTGGCCGCGGTGACTGGCAGGCCCTGAGGTAACCTCCGTAAAAGCTTGCGTTGGCTTGTCCAGGGCGAAGAATCGGCACAACACCATGCACTCAACCTTTTACCTGCGGTCGCCTCCGGGAGGCGGTAAAAACGACTTTTGCAACACTCTCAAAAGGATTTTCGCCCAAAAGACTCTCGAGATGTTTGCGGACTGCTGCCGCCGCCAAAAGTGGGTGTTGCTAAGGCCCTCTCCACATAGCTGCCAGTCCGTGCACGCCACAGATTTGCGCCAGCAAGATAGACTGAATAGGCACCACTCAATAGTGAAACGACGGCTTTGTGACAGCCACCTCCAAGCAGAACGCCTAATCGCTGAATAGCGCCACGCCTATTCGCCCTTTGGCTCACCCGTTTGCTGTCCGCCTGGGGTCTCAGGCACCTGAATGTCCTCGGCCGGCTGGTCTTCGCGGCCTGGCACCATGGGGACGAAAATCACTGGCAACACTGCGCGCTTGACTACCCGTCCCTTTTCCTTGCGCAGCACGTAAAGTTCCTGGTTCCAGAGTTCTCCCACAGGTATGACCATGCGGCCGCCCTCTTTCAGTTGCTCTACGAGGGCCTGGGGAATATCGGTGGGCGCGCACGTGACGATTATCCCGTCGAAGGGGGCGTGCTCCGGCCAGCCCTTGTATCCGTCCCCGCAGCGCACGCTCACATTATTGAATCCCAGCCGCTTCAGCCTTGCCGCCGCCGTCCGCGCAAGCTCCGGCAATATCTCTATCGTGTACACGTGCTTCACCAGCCGCGCCAGCACCGCTGCCTGATAGCCCGATCCGGTGCCGATTTCCAGCATCACATCCTCGGGCTTAGGCTCAAGCAGCTCCGTCATCATGGCCACAATCGAGGGCGCCGAGATGGTCTGGCCAAAGCCGATAGGCAAAGGCGTGTCCTCGTAGGCCTGGTCGCGAAGCTCTGGTGGCACAAAAGCCTCTCGCCGCACTTCTCGCAGCGCCTCGATGACCCGCTCATTCTTCACATACCTTGCCCGCACCAGTCGGTCTACCATAGCCTCACGCATCGCCTTGTAGTCTGTTGGTTCGCCCGTGGGCTGGGCGGCCACCCTGCATCCTGCCAGCGCAGCCATCGCCGCCACAAGCCACAGCCCAGCCGGCAACCTCGCCCGCTCGGCGCCCACTGCTGCCACCTCCTGGCTGTCGTCATCGCCTCTATTTACGCCCGGTCGCTCCGATTTCCTGCCGCCTTGGACGGGAGCTGATCGGTTTTCTCCTGATTTGGGATGCCGCGACAGGGGCTGACTCCTGCCCCCGCTCCGGTATCGGGCTGAGAGCTGGTAGGTTTTTTCTTGAACTTTGATGGGGCTGGGCAGCAGCCGCCACTCTGCGCCCTTGCGTGCCTGTTTTAGGTAGCACCGCCGCCGGTCGCTTTTTGGTCACACCGCGGCTGACGCTTTATCAGTGGGCGCATGGTGGAAACAGCACGAAAAAGTTTGGGAAGGGGGTCTGGGGGATGACCCTTTCCAAAGGGTTTCCCCCAGCGGGTTTCCCCCAACCGATGCTTTTTCGAGACACTGTTATGGTCGGGCACGCCCCATAGCTCTACGCCAGGCCTGCGTGCCCCCGGGATTTTGCCTTGTTGCCGCTAGCCGAACCACACCCCGTAGCGGCGGAAGTATTCGGGGCCAAAGGACCCAACGAGGCTGTAGACAACGCCGGCCGTAAAAAAGTGCCCCAGCGCCAGTCCTATGAACAGGGGTATCAGCGCACGATAAGTTCTCATTCCACCAAGCTTGAGTATGGCGCTCTTTATGACCCACACGATGAGAAAACTGCCCCAGATTAAGTCCCCGTAGGCCGTAACCATACCCCAGGCCAGCGGATGGAGCGGGAAGCGAAGATACACGGTGCGCACCGCGAAGAGGATTGCGGCTACGGCGAAGCCCACCGCCGAGGCTGCTGTCCTGGCGCGGTCAGGCGGCGGGAAGCCCTTTTCATAGCCCGCAAGCTCCGTGAATTCTGCTCTTGCCAGGCCCGATCCCCAACCCTCCAGCGCCCCGATTCCCCCCGCGCCGTACTCATAATACGACCTCAGATGCACCCAGGCCGCCACGAAAAACCCCACCGCCAGCGCTAAAACCATCAGCCGGCTAAGCGACCGCAGCCGCAGGCCGACACAGTCGCCCAGCCTGTAGCCTTCAACCTGGTAGCCCTGCAGCGACGGGAAATATCCGCGCGAGAAAATCATCAGGGTCGCAAAGACCGTGAGGCTGCGGTAACCACCGTGCTCGTAAAGAAACTTCGGGCCGAGGACGTATTTGAAGACCTTATTTTGCTGGTAGAAAGGAAACATCCAGATAAGCGGCACCCCTGCCTCGGCCCTCATCCGCGAGTATACAAGAGCCACTAGGAGAATCAGGCCGAAATAAGCGATGGCCAGCCATGGCGCCAGGCCAGCGACCACTGCCCAGACCACAGTAGCTATAAATCCCAAAAGCAGGGCCGCCAGCGCGCCGCGATAGCTGAGGCCCTCACCGGCGTCAGAAGGTTCCCGTGATAGCCCCAAGGCATTCCGAAAAGCGCCCTTCAAGTGACCTCGCGCAACCCATATTAGCACCAGGCCGAGGGCAATATAGGCCCCAATGCCCTGCTCCTGGGCGAAGGGGAACCCCGGAATGTCGTATCCCATAAGCGCCGCCGCAAAATTCTCCAGTCGCAGCGCAAGGTGCATCACCCATACGCTAAGTGCCACTTCGGTGCTCACCAGGTAGCCGAAACCTATCATCTCGGGGCGATAATGGAGCGTCAGAGGCAGTAGAGCGGACCACGGTCGGTCGGTGAAAAAGCGCCCGAAATCATAGTACTTGCCAATGCAGGCAATGCCTGGGTTGTAGGCGTTGAGGATGTTGGTGAGGTTGTAGAGAAAAGCCGCTGCGAAACCAATCCACATGAGCTTATCGCGGAGAAACTTGCCTGCCAGGCCTCCTGAATCCATGCCCTCAGTCATTTCCAGCGGCAGATAAAGTAACGGGTAGGTCAAGCGCTCCTTGTCGGCCCACTGGCGATGAAAGAGCACGGAAATTCCCATCAGCGCCAACCAGATGGCCAAATATAGCCCGCCCCAGGCCAGGAGCGGCACGGCCCAGGCACCCCAGGGGATTTTTCCAGCCGGGGAACCCTCATAAAGCTGGCGGATGACTTCGGCGTCCTGGGGGACCCACCACCTGGGAAAATATTGCTGCAGCCTCACATAATCGTTGTCTGGCTGCGCGAAATACTGGAGGACCGGGATTGTATTTATCCAGAATCGCGCTATCCCGCAGCCCGCCATTGAAGTAGCAATCGCTACAAAAATGTAGACCGCGATGGTGTCTCGCCGGTCAAGGCCGAGGCGCGGCGAAAACTTCCGCAGCACCGGCACGGCGGCCACCAGGAGGACCAGCACGGCCACTGCCGGAATACCTGGCACCGACTCGGTTATCTGGCAGAAAAGCGTGATTACCTCGGCCTGTTCTATCCAGTAGCTGGCGACAATGGTGAAAGCAAGGGCAATGAGCGCAGCGCGCAGGGACAGGCCGCCGACGAGAGAGGCGGTGGTGTGATTCGCAGCGCAGGTAGGTTTAGGTGCGGCTTGGGTCACGGCAGGTGCCCCTTCAGTCAACAATTGGGCCACGGAAGGAGCTCAAAGGAGCATTTTTGCCCGTTAGGCTGGACAGCCTGCACAACGGCAAGGAACAAGCTGGCGACGCCAAACATGTCACTCACTTCCCGGCCAATCCCTGGGCGTCCTTCAGCCAGGCTAGGAATTCCGGGTCAAACCATGCGTCCGGCTCAGCTTCAAGGGCGGCCAGGATGTTATCCACCATCGCTCGGGCGCGTATGCATCGAAGTGTGGCTGAGCCGATTCGGGAGAAGCGCACCAGGCCCAATGCGGCCAGTCGCTCGCCCATGGCCCGAAAGTCATGGCTGGGCCAGACGCCGGGCTTTTCCCAGCGACGCAGGCGGGCCTCGAGGGCCGGGCGGCGGTCAGGGGGACAGGCCTCGAGGACGCGCTCGACGAAGAGCGTTTCGGCGAAGTGCCCCATGGTGTTGACCGAAAAATCCACGCCGATGAAGCAGTAGGCGGCATCCCAGTCGTACAGGCGCTGCCAGGGGCTTTCGCGGGCGAAGGCCGTGTCGCCGAAAACGCATGGGCGCAGGCCTGCCCTGCCGTGGTCGCGGGTGAGCTCATGGGCGCGGCGGCCGATGGCGGAGACAGAGTGGGTTGGGTTGTCGCTCCGCACGCTGTCAGGGCGCTTGCGGAAGGTCTCGGTTATGAGGCCAACGTAAGAAGGGGAAGTGTGCACGTCCCAGTCAGCCAGGTTGAGGGGCGGGTCAGTGGGATGCCACCACAGCGTCGGGACGGCTACCGTGCCTTCCGGCCCGACGGCCTCAAGAAAAGCATCAATGACCGTATTGGGGCCGCCAACCACCCATCCCATGCTGCTTAGAGAGCTGTGAAACATGACCGTGTCGCCAGGCTGGACGCCCACTTCTCGCGCCGCCCTGACCACGTCGCGCAGGTAAACTTTCACCCGCTTATCCGCTGGCTCTGGCTTCATTGCTCCCGCTGAGCGCACCCTTCTTCTGTGCTTTCACCAGCCGCGGCCCCTGCGGTTAATTTTGCACGTCTGCGCCGCCACCTCTGCACAAGCTTTACCGCCAGGCCGGACGCTATAACACCGTAGAAGAGCACAAGGGCAGCGATGATTATGGGCACGCGCCACTGCGGGTGGCGCACCACCCACTCCCAGCCGACGGCCGTAATCCACATAGCGGCTGCGCTATAAATCATTGACCCGATGACCGTCCACACCCAGAAGGTCACAGGGGGAACCTGCCCCATTCCGGCGGCCAGGGAAGCCCACGGGCGCACGTGCCCTACCAGCCTTCCGAAGAGCACAGTCAGGGCGCCATACCTGGCATACCAGGTCTGCAGCACCTCCCGAGCACGCATAAAACTCCGGCTATGCCCGAAACGGCGGACAAGTACATTCTCGCCCGCCCTGCCAGCGTAGTAAGACACGGCAGCACCCGCGACGTGCCCTGCTGTGATGACGAGGAAGGCCAGCCAGTATGGGACGCGCCCAGACGACACTAGAAGCTGCGCGGCTATAAAGCCAACTTCTGTGGGAAAGGGCATGCAGAGGTTTTCGGTGAACATGAAGGCGAAAACCCCGACCAGGCCGTGGACGTGGGCCCAGTGCAGCAGCGCCGAATGGATGCCCTCCATCACAACCGCACCGCCCGGCATGCCAGGGTCATGCCACGCCACAGACGTGTCTTGAAGCCGGTCTCGAAGACCTCGACCCGAAAACCCGGAAGATATCCGCTGACCAGCTCAGGCGTGGACGCAAAAATCCGTATCCCGCGAAGGCGGCTACAGAAAGAGAAAACTGTAGACAAAAGACCTTGCTGGGGAATGGTAAAGAGCACAGCGCGGCGAGCGAGAACGGCTGCCCGCTGAAGAAAACCGCCGGGGTCGGCAACATAGTCAAGCACGCCTATCAGGGCCACTACGTCAAAGTCCTCGTCGAAATCCATCGTCCGGAAGTCCCCCAGGCAGGCCCGACAGTTGCGCACGCCATTTTCGGCTATCCGCGCCTGCAACGCGTGCATCATCTGCGGCGACTGCTCGACTGCCACCACATGAGCTACCCGGGCGCATAACGCGAGGGTGGACCGCCCGGTGCCGGGGCCGATTTCAAGGACCCTGTCAGTGGGCTGAAGAGTCCGGTCATAAAGACGGCAAAGCGTGTCTTCTTCGGCACGTCGGATATACCTTATCGGCGGGAGGCCGACGATATAATCGTACCAGCGGGCCCACCAGCCCATGAAGGGATTGTTGGGCCGACCGCCGGAGTGCTGCAATATCTCGCCACTGCAGCATTGTGCGGTCACTTCGGCCGAAGTGGCGTACACGCTCTCAGCTAGATCCCGCGAGTCTGCCCCTGGTTTATGCACGTTCACTGACTGCGCTCCTTGCCCGGCTCCGAAACCTCACGCTGTGCCAAACCGTCCGCGCCCGGCTTTTTCTGCCGAACGGCCGCCGGGCGCGACGGCATTACCATACACCGAACTGCCCGCTGATACCAGAGGCGAAAACACTTTCCGCTTCCTGAGCCGCTCCGTCCGGGGGCCCGTGCTAGAGCGGAAAGGAGACTGTTGCGAAAGTCGCTTTCCCCACCGCTAGAGAGACTGTTGCAAAAGTCTTTCTCCCGGCTGCCAGAGGAAATGGCGGGTATAAAGTCAGTCGCACAGTGTTGTGCACTTTCCCTGGTCCAAGTAAACCGATACCAGGTTTTTCAACAGCCTCGCTAGAGGAAATCGCAGGTAAAAGGTGAGTCATAAAAAATTGTACACTTTGCTCGGTCCAGGTAGGCCGACGTCCGGTTTTGCAACAGTCCCAAAGATGACTGTTGCAAAACCTTGTTTTCACCGGCGAGCTGTTCCTGCGGAATATAAGTTGCCGGCATAAATCTGTGCCGCTCACGGACTGGGAGCCGCGCCCAGGTGAGTTTTGCAACAGTCTCCCAAAGAATACAGACCTGGGAAAATGCCTTCCTCGAAAAACCTAGAAACAAGCAGCCCCGTCTGACAGCCACGCGCAAACTCTTTCGTTTTGTGCCCACCATGAAGTCGAGGGAAACCCTATCGGCCGTTACGCCCAGATGGCCAGCCGGCATGACGACAAAGGGAACTGGAGCGCGACAGGGAAGCACCTACCGCTCGAGTGGCGAGAGCCTTAAAGCAGGGGTGAGAAACAATGCGAGTGGTAGGGTTAAATGCCAGCCCGAACGAGGATGGACTAACAGCTGTCTCTTATACACATCT
>JANZZA010000263.1 GCA_026419655.1 Armatimonadota bacterium
GTTCCCAAAGGCCCCGCCCCCCTGCCCTGCCTCCCTCACCACCTTCCTCGCAGGCCCGGTGCCCGCGCATGTCCGCCAGGGAGCACGAGCATTTACGGGGAGGGGGTGCAGGGGGAACCCCGCTTTTTGCACAAAGGGGGGTTCCCCCTGCTGGGGAACACCCGTCGAAAAGCCTTTTCCCCCAGACCTCTTCCCAAACTCTTTCGTGCTGGCGCCACGCGCCAAAGCGCGGAGGCAGTGACGCGCCCACGCCGCTTATCGGCCTCCGCGCGTGCACCTTGTAGACTACCCAAAAAAGGCCCTCAGCGGAGCAGAAGCGTGCCATCGCGCGGCGCCAGCGTGAGGCTTGTTACCGTCGCCCCGTCGTTGTAGCGCGCGGCGCTCTCGATGCGTATGGCGTCGGCCGCCGTCGGGCCAGTCCCACCGCTCCGCAGCGAAACAGTATACCGCTCGCCGGCGCGCAGGCGACACTGAAACAGTTTCACCCAGCCGCCATCGCCCTTGCGCTGGCTGATGTTGGCGGCAATCCCACCAGGCGAGAGGGAATAGGCTGCTGCGTCAGTGAGGCTGCGACCGGAGGGGACGCAGGCAAAAAAGGTGTACGTGTCACTGGTCGGCGCCTTAAAGCTCCAGGTAGCCGTCGCGCCGGGCTTGGCAGCCAGGCGATAACCCAGTCCATAATAGCCCCCGTCGCCCGCCACGCCTTCCCATGCTCCTTCGGCCGAAAAGTCCGGTGAGGAATCGTCTATCTCCATTATCTGCGCAGGCGCTTCATCGTCCTTGAGCCGTCGCATTGGCTGTCCTAGCTTCACCGTTATCTCCCGCGGCGACGCATTCAGCACCGCTATCCCGCCCTCAAATTCCCGCAGCCAGTAGCTTTCGCTGACCGATAATATTCTCAAAGCCCGCAAGCGCAGTCCTCCAGCGCCGGACACATGCCACTCCAGGCAGTAATCGGGAAAGTCGTCGGGGGTGACGGTTGTCTCAATGATCCAGGTGGAGCCTGTCTCGCCGGCGTTGTGGAGGACGCCCTTATCGTGTTTCTCCCATCCGCCTGTTGGCGTGCGGACGTCAAACTGAAAGGTGCGAGTCGGCTTTTGCAGCACCTCGCATTCCGCCACGATACGGTAAGCCTTCCCGGGCTCCAGTCGGACCACTTCAGCGTCTGTGGCGAAAAGGCGCGTCCAGATGGCCTCAGGGTCGGTCTGGCTGCCCTCGATCCCGCGCGGCGTGGCCCTGCTCTCGCCGTCTAACACGAAAGCCTCCACCGGCTGGCCTGCCTTCCAGTCCAGCACCACCACCGGCGGCACGTCAAAAACCTCCTTCGCCGGCCCCAGCGGTCTACCCAGTGGCGCATCATATTCTGCATACCACCACGGCAGGCCATACCAGACGGTGCCAAAATCGTAGGAATAGTAGGCGTCCGTCATAAGGGCCGTGAGCAGCCCTAAACGCATCCGGGAAAAATCTCGCCGCACACGCTCCACCTCTGCCCTGGTAGTCACCTGGGCGCCCCTGCCCACGCGCCAACCCTGCCAGCCCAGCGGATGCGTCATTATGGCCAAGGTGATGCCCGGCTGGTGGCTCTTCGTCATCCACTCATTGAGGGTGCGGATAGCTGCCTGCGGGTGGAGGGCCCCGTCCACCAGCCTGTCGAGAAGCGGGGCACCCTCAAAGAGTCTCCCATTCACGTGCGGCCGGTGGCCAGCGTCCACATCGTTGGCCAGAATGAGTATCCGCGGCCACCTCTCCCGGAGCCGGTCAAAGAAGAGATTTTGCCGGGCCCGCCATCTGGGATTTACTTCGTCCGCCACGTCTGCCTGGCCATCCCGGTCAGTGTCCACCTCGCCCAGCCACGTGACCCAGCCCACCACGCTGTCGTAGAAGACCCCGTCGAGTGTGCCATCAGCCAGAAGCGGGCCGTAGGCTTGCTCAGTTTGCGCCACGAGCGCATCCAGGCACTCGTCAATGAATATGTTGGGCACATAGACCTGCCCGGCCCACCAGTTGATTTTCTCGCCGCTGGGCCGCCGCAAGAACCACTCGTCCCTCATCCACGGCGTCGCCTCAGGCGGACCTACGTTCATAAGTGGCGCCGTGCCCAGCAGGATGATGTCCGGGTTGTGCTTCTCCAGCTCAGCGCGGAATTTCCGCCACTTGTCGGCGCCGGCCGTGCCCGCCATCACCAGCAGGTCGTAGCGCGCCAGCTTTTCGCACTGGGCCGCATCCGTCGTCGGTCCAAAACCCCACAGGTTTGCAATCCTGGGATACCCCTGTCCGCTCGCTGAGGCCATTGACGCGGCTACCACGGCGGCTATTGAAACGAGCACTCCAAAAGTCTTTGCGGCGACCGTCCTTATGCACCACATACCGGCTCCGCTCCCTCTGCTTGTCGTACAGCTCTCTCACGGCCTTCCGCTGCCGCGGACTGTCTCCACTGCTCAGCCGCATTTCGCCCCGCGACCCGTGGCAACCTTCCTCCGCCACGCCCTTACCGTGGGCACGCTTCGATAAGCAGCATCCGGCGGAGGGAGTATTCCGTTTACTTAGGATTTTGTTTCAGGCAGGAAAGGCTAGGGTCTGCAGAATCACCTTGATGGTCTGTCCAAAACCAGGTACTGACTTATACAGGGCCACAAAAGTGCATGGACTGGAGTGTCTCATCTTTTGCCTCGGAGCGCATCACGCACTGCAGAAACTTTTGCAGCAATATCCTTAGAAAACCGAATACTCCCTCTGACGGAGCATGTCTTGCAAAACCCTCTCGATGTGGCTATCAGTTCCTGGGCAGCACGGGTTTACGCCATCACGTCACACTGGACGGGGCCGACGGCCTCATGAAACGGCGGCTGCTGAAACAACCAGGGTGGGTTTGTCTCACAGAACTTTTTCCGCAGGCCAGCCGCACTCGCCTGCGGCAGCTCGGGCAACACCAGCCAGGGCCACGACGGCTTGACATAATAAAAATTCCGCGACGCCCCACCTCTGCCCCTTCCCCAGCTAAGCCACCGGTCCCGCATCGGATGGACAGGCTGCGGCGTCAGGGAGCTGCCACCGTCACTTGGTGCTATAATAAAACCAGGGCCCGGGACACTCCACGCGAGCGTGGACCGACGAAGACCCTGCGCGGAAGGTTAGGCGGATTGTGCGGACACTCCACGCGAGCGCGGACCGACGGATGGCCGTCCCGGACGCAGGTACCTGCGCACCATCCCTGAGCAAGAGGGATGGGTGCCAGCAGGGCCGGTAATGGGACGCCCCGAAAAGCAGTATCCCGAGCCAGGGGGGTGGGTACAATGTGCCGGATTGCGGTGCTTCTTGCCATCCTCACCCCCGGCGTTGCCCTGGCCGACGGGATGCTCCTTCTACCCGTGACCGGCCAGAGCAGCGGCTTCCACGAGGCCTTTGCGGCGGGCGGCGTGGCTCTGGAGACTGACCAGCGGGCGGTAATCGTATTCCGCGACGGCTGGGAGACGCTGGTGCTCCAGGCTGCCTATGCCACGCCATCGGCAGGCCTGGCGTGGATCATACCTGTCTCCTCAGCACCCCGCCCCGAGGACGTTTTCCTGGCCAATCAGGATTTCATCGAAGCTGCCTTCTCGGAGACCGAGCCAATCCGCTTTCGGCATATAGAATCAAGCCGCAACAGGCCCAACGTGAGCCCCTCCATCGCAGGCGTCATGCCGCTGCTGTACGCGGTGGGGGTGCTCCTCAGGAAACCGAGCGAGGCGCCTCCCCTTGCGCCCCTCGGGCCCGGCGCGGCAGCCGCCCCGCCCCGTGCTGAACAGCAGAAGGTAACGATTCACGCTCTGCTGAATCTCGGGCCATATCGCATAGCTGTCCTTTCGGCGCTAGAGGGCGCCGCTCTGACCAGATGGCTCGATACCCACGGCTTTTCAACGCCCAAGGGCCTGCCGGAAATGGCCGAGGACTACATTGCCCGCGGCTGGTCCTTTGTGGCGGCAACGGCCGGTCCGCCTGGGCCGCCGGGCGCTGCCAATAGCACCGGCACCCCGATGCCGCCCGCCCACACCTGTCTCTTATACACATCTCCGAGCCC
>JANZZA010000275.1 GCA_026419655.1 Armatimonadota bacterium
GGGTGCCTGCCAACCCTGGCACGATGCGGCGCCGGCCCCTCCAAGTGGCACGGGTGGCCTCACTGTGCCTTCAGCGCCTTAAGCAAAGCCCGGGCCCTGGCCCCCCAGTCGCTTTCTGCTTCCGGCGTGCCTTTCTTCGCGCGTTCGAAGGGGGCGAGGACTGCCAGAGCCTCATCCGTCCGGTCAGCAGCCACATAGGCCGTGGCCAGGTAAAACTGGGCCTCGACACGGTTCCTGCTGCCGCGGTACTCGTCCAGCCAGCGCAGCAGCCGCTCGACGGCCAGCTCGGGGTTACTCTTGATTGTGAGGATGGCTAGGTCGAGATGTGCGCGTTCACGGGCGCCTGCTGCATTATCCGGGTCCAGGGCTATAGCCATCTCGGCGTAGCGGCGGCCTTCCTCGTCGTGGCCGAGCACCAAAAGCAAGTGACTTAGCTCCGACACGGTGCCCGCGTCTTTGGGGTTCCGCTGCAGGGCCACCTGAAGCTCGTGCAGCCGCCTGATGCGTTGGAGCAAAGCGACAAACCCCGGCGGCGGAATGAAACCGTATTGTCGGTGAAGAATAGTCCCATCAGGGCGAAAGAAAACATGCCCTGGTACCGTGGCAAGCTTAAGGCCTGTCTGTGGGTCGCGAATGTATTGCATTTTGTAGCGTTCGACGAACATCCCCCCAGCCGGAGTGGAAGCATCCACGGCTCCGCATTCAAATCCACTTAGCAGAGACCGGACCTTCGGGTCCTTGAAGGTGCGCTGGTCCATCTGCGCACATGCTGCCCGCCGGGGCAGATACACGAAAACGTATACAATCCGCCCGTTGCGCTTGCCTGCCTGCAGGGCCGCCTCGTAGGTCGGATGCCAGTCAATGCCTTCGCCGCGCACCGCAAGGCTTGGGGCCACAACAAGAAAAACCACGATTACCTGTCTGAGCATACGCACGTGTTGCATACTGAGCAGCGCCGCTACGTACGGTCGTGTCTGGGTTGGCCACCTGTCTTCCGGCTGTCAAATAGTATAAACGCGCATGGAACAAAATCAAAGCCGTGGCACTTGGAGGCGTTGTGCAACTTTATTGCGATTTTTCAGCGTGAACATGTGGAAGCCACGCCCCTGGGCTCAAAGCGGTTCCCCCAAGCCCTGAAGTGACCGTTGCAGAAGCTGATGCTGGCCCATACAGGGTGAAGAGAGTGTACAGCACCGTGGGCCGGACCCTTTTACCTGAGACCGCGTCTGGGGGCCGGGAATGTGACTTTTACAACAGTCTCCTAAGGTGACCGTTGCACACCTGGCCCTCGTGCGTGTTGACTTCCCTGGCGAGTACAACCTTCGCGCCGCCGAGGTGACACTTTCTGCGCCCAGCACCCGAAAATGAGCGTGGCTTAACGGTCTACACAGGTAAAGGTGATCCTTTCAGGAGCTAGTGTTAGGCCTAGCTGGGTTGTAGAAAGGGCACCAAATTGTGCGCTCGGCTTTTTGCCTACGGGCGCTTCTCGCGGCCGTCCGGTGGTTTTCGCAACAGTCCCCCAAGAAGCGGCTTAAACAAGCAGTGCCCAGGCGCCCTGGCAACTCTTATGAGACTGTTGCAAAACCTGGTGTCGGCTTACCCAGACCAAGGAAACTGCACAAGTCTGTACGAGTGACCTTTTACCCGCAACTTCTTCTGGCCGCCTGTAAAGCCACTCTTGCAACAGTCTGCTTATGGTGGCGTTACGCGAGCGTGCTGCCTCTCTTGGGGCATCGTCCCCCAGCGCGAGGAGCACATCTTGCGCATTGCAGCGACGCCGGCGCAGGCAGCGCATCGTCCCCCAGCGCGAGGAGCACATGCCGCCTGGCCTGGTGCTTTGGGTACTCCTCAGCGCGTCGTCTTCCAGCGCGAGGAGCACATTGGGTGCCACCGGGTCAGGACCCAGCATCTTAGCGCATTGGCCCAGCCCGACGAGCACCTCAGTATCGGGCAGAGCGTGACTTCTCTGATGGGGCATTGCCTCCCATCGCGAGCAGCACGTGGCTTCCGGGCCTTCGCGCCTGGCCCGCGAGCACGCACCATGTACGCCGGTGCTCACACGGAGTTCACGCGGGCCGTCCTACGAGGGCTTCTCTTCCCGGGGAGCCGTCTGGATCTTGTAGAGGATGTACAGGTTGAGAATCAGCAGAGCTACAGGGGCGGTGGCAGCGTGATAAATGTTCCCGTCGCGACACCAGTCAATCATTAGGCCGCCGAGCACGCCGTAAGCTACTGAGAGGCCGCTGCAAACGAGGAAGATGTTGTACTGCACACGGCCAGGGATGCCACCTTCGTCCTCGCCCCACCTTTTCCATTGGCCAGCCGCCTTGAAGGCGAGCCAGGCCACTATGAAAGCAGGCTGACCCACCAGCCAGGCAGACGTGTACAGGGCACGTTCCAGCACCCCAAGGACTTGCGTGTGCCAGCCCCAGGGCAGCGTTTCGCGACCGAGATTTCTCCACAGTTCCCGCCACGTAGCCCGTATCATCATGGAGCCAATTACCAGCGAAAACAAGAAACCAAATACGTGAGGGCCCAGAACCCACCAGGGCGCGGTCATCGCCTACGCCTCCCGTCCACGGATTTCGTTGGTTGTTGACCTTCGCGCCCGAGCTGCAGGTTCCTCTTGATTGGTTTTCAGAGAGCGTCGCCAGGGCGCACCTGGGCGGTTGCTACATCCCATCGCGCGACAACTATTTTCTTGCCCGGAGCAAATTCGAGCAGGTCCCCGCGGCCAAAGTCCCTTACTAGCTTGGCTAGTGGTGCAGACCAACCTAGGGGGGACAAAAGCCACGCTCCTTCAGGCTGTACGATGCGACAATACCCCAGCAACTGAGCTAAGGCAGCCAGGTTGGTCGGGCGCGCCTTGACCTCGACCAGAAAGAGCAGCGGATGCCCTTCTCGGCCTACAGC
>JANZZA010000285.1 GCA_026419655.1 Armatimonadota bacterium
GCACGATGCTCATCACCCTCAAGGAGACTCTGAGCTCGCTCCAGGACGCAGGAATGAGGCCGGGTGCAAGGGTGCTGGTGGTGGGGGACGGGGCGGTGGGACTGGCCTTTGCGTACTGGGCCAAGGTAATGGGCGCGTCTAAGGCTGTCGTCGCTGGCCACCACGAAAATCGTTTGGCCCACGCCCGGAAGCTCGGTCTGGATGCCGCCGTCAGCTCGTCCGGCCGGACGCTCTCCGAGGCTGTGGCGTCCGACCCGGCCGCAGCCGGCCCCTTCGACCTTATCATTGACGCCGTAGGCCACCACAAAATCGTCGAGGAGGGCATCCCGCTGCTGGCCGCGTGGGGCACTCTCGCCGTTTACGGCACCAGCACGCACCTGACGGCCACCGTGGACGTCATGGCTATCCCGGTCGGCGCCCGGCTGCTGCGTGCCTCTACTGATGAGCCGCGTGTGCATACCCAGGTGCTTGAGGCTTGCCGGTTGGGCCTCATCTGCCCGTCGGATTTTTACAGCCACGTGCTGCCCCTTGAACAGGCCGCCGATGGACTGGAGCTTCTCCGCCGGCGCGAGGCGCTCAAGGTCGTCGTGGTGATGGGCTGAGGCTGTGCAGCCTGCCTTCCGAGCCCGGCGGTATTGCTGGCGTCCCTGGTGGGTCTGGGGCTATTAATGGCGTCCCTTGTGAGCCCTGCGGCATTAGCGGCGTCCCTTCAGGGCCTGGCGGTATAACTGGCGACCGTGTCACTGGTGGCTTTTCCTGCACCTTGGGCACTCATGCTCGAAGGGGCGCATGGCTGGCGAAAGGTGTCTCCCAGGAGCCGCTGGCCACGTGGCGGACCTGGAGATACTCCCCCACGAGCGACAGGCGTAGGAGATTGTTGCAAAAGTCGCTTTCCCGGCCCCCAAACGCAATCGCAGTAAAAGGAAGGTCTGGTGGACGGCGTTGTACGCTTTTCCCAGTGTGGACAAGCTACCGCCAGCTTTTGCGACGACCCCCTGCGTTTGGGCTGGCGTGGACGCGGGTGAAGCGCCGGTGCCACCAGGGGTTTCGGGGGATTCAGGCACACGGGAGTTCTTCTGCCCAGTCGTGGGCCGGTTCCCAGCCGAGGACACGCCTGGCCCGCGACCAGTCGAAAGCCGAAGCGTCCGGTGTCTCCTCGTAGAGGGCGGGGCAGCGCAGCTCCACGTCTGGCCCCCAGAACTCCCGAACCAGATCGAAGGTCGGCTGCCCGACGAAATTGCGCCTGGCGCTCAACAGAAAGGTCTCGTGCTCGATCCC
>JANZZA010000308.1 GCA_026419655.1 Armatimonadota bacterium
CGCTCGTCGGCAGCGTCAGATGTGTATAAGAGACAGTGGCTTTGTCGCGCAGGTCGCCCACATACGCAAAGCAAGAATAGTGAAGAAGCACTCCGTGATGGCGCTTGTAGAGGGCTTCATCCTGCGCCGCACTGTACGGTATCACTTTTAGAGCCTGGCGAGGATAACGAAACAAACCATAATGGGTGAAGTAGTAAAGTTCGCCGGGGGCCTCTTCGCCGCCCAGAGGAACTCTGAGATGCACTGTTATGGTCTCGGCTGAGGCGTCGCGGCTGGCAAGAACCAGTTCGCAACCGTCACAAGCCCAGATGATTGGCGTCCGGTGGCGGTCTGCATAACGTGCCCCCTGCACCAGGGCATTTTCTACTGCGGAATCGTCCTCAAACGCGCCGAACCCCTTTGCTTCTATCACCGCGAGCTTGAGGCCACGGTCAATGAGGGCGAAATCGGCAAAGTCCTGCTGACGTGCGAGTTGGCCAATATTCCATCCCAGCGGGCCAGTCACCAACGCCTCCAGCACCTGCTCCACGTCGCGCTCAGACAGCCGGCGCCCTGCTTCTGTCTGGGTCATTATCTCCCGCCGCAGGTGGGCAAACTTCGGCCACTCCAAGGCAAGCCGCCGCTGCACTTCCGCAGCAATCTTGGTGTCCGACATAAGAGCCACTCCTTCGCGCCTTCGTAACCCAGCCGCTCCAGGGTATTCGTTCCCCGCCCTAGTCCCCCCACAGCGCCGCGAGCAGGGCCCGCCGTGCCTCATCCGGCAGGCTGGCCAGGGCTTGGGCCAGCTTCTGCACCGTGGCGTCTTCAGGCCCGGGTGGGGGTGGCTGGCGCAGGTTACGGACGGCTTCTTCCACGTCGCGGTCGGCAAGGTGGGAATAAATGGCCGCCGTGGTAGTGATTCGGGAGTGGCGAAGGGCTTTGCGCGTCAGCTCCAGGTTGCCGGTCTTGCGCAGAAGATGGGTGGCAAAGGTATGGCGCAGGGTATGGGGTGTGACGCGGCGGTCTATTCCGGCCTTGCGGGCGACGCGCTGGACCACCTGGCGGACGTAGCGGGGATTGAGAGGCCTGCCGGGCTTCAGCTCCTGGTGGCGGATATTTTCTCCCTTGCGCGGCCCGGGATGACCGCGTGCTCGTGGTGAGGATGCTGAAGAATCCCCAACCGCCTGCTGGCCACGCGAGGCCTGAAGTAGTGGCCTTGCATGGGTGCCCCTGCTTATGGTGCAGAAGAGGGCGCCATTTCCCAAGCCGAGGGCAGCCCGCGCCTGCAGCCAGGTGTCAATTCGTGCGGCGGCCCTCGCCGTCACTGGCACCAGGGCAGGCTTTTTGCCCTTCCCGACGACACGCACATGGGTGACCACTCGCCCAGCGCCTTCGCGCACAAGGGCCGTGGTCTGCAAGGCGAGGGCTTCGCCGAGCCGCAGGCCGGTATCGGCCATGAGGGTGAGGAGGGCGAGGTTGCGCTTGCCGGAGGGTCCGCGTTTGCTTACGGCTTTGAGGAAGGCCTCAAGCTCGGCTTCTGTGAGGGCATCCTGGGCGGGCATGGCGGCGGGGCCTCATCATTCCGATAACGGTACATTATCGGTAGTATATGGCGCGCTGACTGCCCATGTCAAGCGGTTTGCAGAAAAAAGGTATCTATTTGCAGATACCCTTGCCCCGTTTTTCTCACTCTCAAAACTCTATAAATCCGCCCCGCGCATCCTCCTTCATGGGGTTGGCGCTGACGCGCCTCTTTCATGGGGTTGGCAGGATTCCTTCGCCCCTCTTTCATGGGGTTTCGACAAAAGTCGGTCTTCCATGGGGTTTCGGATAGCCTCGCCCCGCAAAACCGGCCTAACAATGCATCACAATCGCGCGTTCTGTGGATCCCGCAGATACACACCCCTGCCTCGCCCCAAGCGACACAACCTGCGCGTCCTGCATGCCCCTACGGGCCAGGCTCGCAGGTATCCACAGGTCACCACCGTCATGGGGTTGGTCCATGTCATACGGTCCCTGTACGCCACTCCAAGGGTTACGGATAAACCCCTGACCTCCACGGGGTCATGTCGTTGCTCGTCCATTCGGCTGCGGTGAGACGGACGCGCCTCATCCGCTGCGGGACAGTATCTGCTCTAACTCGTGCACCAGAGGGGGAATATCTTCGCAGACCGTATTCCAGAGAACGTCGCGGTCTACGTCGAAGTAGCCGTGGATGAGGCGGTTGCGCATGCCCACAACCAGCCGCCAGGGGATGTTGAGGAAGGACTGGCGGGTGGTGTCGGAGACCTTGGCGGCAGCCTCCCCGACTATCTCCAGCCCTCTCACCAGGGCAAACAGAAGCATCTCGTCGGTGTCCAGGTCACAGCGGCTCCGCCCCTGCACAAACCTAATAACTGCACGCCCGGCGTCCAGCATGTGCTGGAGCCTCACCCGGTCCTCCTCAGGAAGCATACTGAACCACCGCGCTGGCGAGGACTTTGTCCCGGAAGTACCGGCTCAGCTCCTCGGGAGTGCGCAAGTCAACTTCCCGCCCGATAATCCCTTCCAGTTCTTCTTCCATGCGCGCCAGGTCCAGCAGCGTTATCCGCGCTCCTGCCTCGAACTCTACGAGCACATCCACGTCACTTTCGGGGGTGAAATCCTCCCGGAGCACCGAGCCGAAAAAGCAAAGGCGCCGGATTCGGTTCCGCCGGCAGAATTCGGCAAGCTTATCCTTATCAAACTCCAGGCGCTGGCCCATCTGGCCCCACCATCCTCAGCTCAGGCAATACATCTCGCGCACTCAGGCCTGTCTGCAGACGCCCTGCTTTGCCCCGAAGGGGTCTTCCAGAAGGCTCTTGCAAAAGTCGCCTCAGGGGCTATACCAGGTTCGCTTACGGATAAAGGGTAGGGCGCGCGGACCTGTACACCTTCGTCGCTCTCCCCCGGCTAACTCCGGTTTTGCAACAGTCTCTTGAGAGAACACCCTCAGCCTTGCCTGCGCCAAGGATGATACACGACTATTCCAGTAAAGCACAGCTCCGCCGGTCCACCCTCCGGGGCAGCGAAAAGGTGCCGGCCGAGGGCTTCGCTGCCTGCAGGCAGCAGTAGCGCCGCCTCCGGCGACCACAAGGGACCCGGGAAAACCGCAGGGCCATGAGCGTCTCTTCTAGCCCACTTACTGAACCCCAAGCAGCCGTGCTCTGTGGGGGTTGGGCGT